>JAISGR010000127.1 GCA_031262995.1 Prevotellaceae bacterium
CAACCAAGTTCATCGCCATGTGAAAGGTTAAAAACAGGACAAGGGCAAGACCGGTAACGCTCATCACCACTTTCCTTCCTACAGATGAATTACTTAACCACATAAATGATTGAATTTTAATTATTTAATTAGTTGCAGAAGATACTTGTGTTTAAAGTCTTCCATTAAACACGCGCAAAAGTAGAAGAAATAGGTATATAAGACAAACAATTAAAGAAATTATTCTATAATTCGCCTGCCGCTTCGCAACCCGCCGATACCGGTGATGAGGAGCACCTGCTCCCGTTGTCTGTTTTTCCGTGAAGCGGTTGATGTGACTTAGGCATAATATTCGTTACTTTGCAAAAAAATATACTTGTTATGAATAGACTATCCATCTTTGTTACAACGACCGTCCTGGCTTTCTCTGCTGCCACTGCCGGTCATGCGCTTGCCGCATCGGAAGCGCGATTGTTGCGTTTTCCCGCAACCAACGGGCAAGAGATTGCCTTCTCTTATGCCGGTGACCTCTACCGGGTATCCATTAACGGCGGCGAAGCCGTTCGGCTCACTTCGCACATTGGTTATGAGATGTTTCCACGTTACTCGCCCGACGGGAAGACAATTGCTTTCACCGGGCAATACGATGGCAACACCGAGGTCTACTCCCTTCCGGCAACCGGCGGCGAACCCCTGCGGCTAACCTACTCTGCCACCAATGCCCGCGACGACCTGGGCGACCGCATGGGACCCAACAACATCGTGATGACGTGGACACCCGACGGAAGCTCCATCGTCTACCGCAACCGCATCGGCGACGGCTTCATCGGGAAATTGTGGCAGGTCAGTCCGCAAGGCGGTATGCCGCAGCCTATCCCGCTGCCCGAAGGAGGCTTCTGCTCCTACTCGCCCGACGGCAAAGCATTGGCATACAACCGCACCATGCGCGAGTTTCGTACCTGGAAGCATTATCAGGGCGGACAGGCTGCCGAGGTGTGGGTGTACGACACCGACAAGCAGAGCGTGGAACGACTCACCGACAACCCCGCACAGGACATCTTCCCGATGTGGGACGGCGACAACATCTTCTTCCTCTCCGACCGCAGCTACACCCTGAACCTCTTTGTGTACAACCGCACCACCAAGCAGACGGAACAGGTCACCCGGTTCGACGACTACGACATCAAGTTCCCCAGCATTCACGGACACACCATCGTCTTCGAGAAAGGGGGATACCTCTATAAGTTCGACACCCGCACCCGGCAGAGCGAGCAAGTAACCGTCACCCTCGCGTCCGACAACATCTACGCCCGCAGCGAAGTGAAAAGCGTGGCAGACCAGATCAGCCACAGCAGCCTTTCGCCCGACGGCAGCCGACTGGCGATAACCGCCCGCGGCGATGTGTTCGACGTGCCTGCCACCAAAGGCGTGACACGCAACATCACCCGCAGCCCCGGCGCACACGAACGGAATGCCGACTGGGCGCCCGACGGGAAATCCATCGCCTACATCTCGGATGCGACGGGCGAAACGGAACTCTACCTCCATACCGTTGCCAACGGAAAGACCGAACAGCTCACCCGCAACAACGACACCTATATCCGAAGCTTCACCTGGTCGCCCGATGCCAGGCAGATTGCCTACACCGACCGCAAGAACCGCATCGTGCTGCTGGACGTAGCCTCCAAACAGAAGAGAACGGTGGCAGAAGAGCCGCTGGAAGCATTCGGCGCCGTCGCCTTCTCGCCCGACAGCCGGTGGCTGACCTATACGCGCCCGGCAAGCAACATGTACAACGTGGTCTTCCTCTACAACATCGCCACCCGGAAAGAGTATGCCGTGACCGACAAATGGTACTCCTCGGACGCACCGCTCTTCAGCAGCGACGGCAAGTACCTCGTCTTCACCTCCGACCGCGACTTCAACCCCACTTACGGCTCGCTGGAGTGGAACCACGTGTACAACAACATGGGCAACATCTACCTGGCGCTGCTCGACAAAGATACGCCCTCGCCCTTCCTCACCCCCGACCCGCAAGTGAACGCCCAACCGGCGAAGGTCGGCAGCGATTCGCTGGTCGGCATCGACCCCGACGGCATTGCCGACCGCATACTCAGCCTGCCCATCCGCCCGGGACGTCCATATCCCGTCTATGCCGATGCCAACCGCATCTACTATTATGTACAGGGCAAGACCAAATGCTTCGACCTGAAAACGCAGAAAGAGGAAGAGGTGTCCGACGGATACATGAGCGTGCCCAACAACCGCCAACCGACGCATGCCCTTTTCGGGAAAGGCAACAACCTCTACGTCACCTCCCTGCCCACGGGGCGTGTCAACCTGACAGAGGCGGTCTATACCGCCGACATCACCGTGACCACCGATTACCCCAAGGAGTGGGCACAGATATTCAACGAGGCATGGCGTGCCTTCCGCGACGGTTTCTACCTGTCGAACATGCACGGCATCGACTGGCAAGCCATGAAAGAGAAATACGCACCGCTCGTGCCCCACGTCAAGAACCGCATCGACCTGAACTACGTCATCGGCGAAATGATCGGCGAGCTGACGTGCGGCCATGCCTACATCAACCTCGGCGAGTACAACCAACCGGCACGCCTGAAGACCGGTATGCTGGGAGCCGAAATGGAGCGCGACGCTTCGTCGGGCTTCTTCCGCCTGAAGAAGATCCTCGAAGGCGCTTCGTGGAGCCGCACCCTGCGCTCGCCGCTCACCGAACCGGGCGTGAAGGTGCAGGCGGGCGACTACATTGTAGCCATCGACGGCGTACCGACCAACACCGTGAAGAACATCTACGCCCTGCTGGTGGGCAAAGCGGGCATCCGCACCGAGCTGTCCGTCAACAGCCAGCCCAAAGCCGCCGGCGCACACAAGGTGGTCATCACGCCCATCGACAACGAATACCCGCTCTACCACCACGCATGGATACAAAACAACATCCGCCGGGTAGACGAAGCCTCGGGTGGGAAAATCGGCTACATCTACATCCCCGATATGGGTGTGGAGGGGCTGAATGAGTTCTCGCGCTACTTCTATCCGCAGCTCGACAAGGAGGGACTGATCATCGACGACCGCGGCAACGGCGGCGGCAACGTATCGCCCATGATACTCGAACGCCTCTCGCGCGAAGCCTATCGCCTGACCATGCAACGGAGTTCCACCCACGTGGGCACCATCCCCGACGCCACGCTGGTAGGACCGAAGGTATGCCTCATCGACAAGTACTCCGCCTCCGACGGCGACCTCTTCCCGTGGGGCTTCCGGGCACTCGGGCTGGGCAAGCTCATCGGCATGCGCACCTGGGGCGGCATCATCGGCATCGGCGGGTCGCTGCCTTTCATCGACGGTACGGACATCCGCGTGCCCATGTTCACCAGCTACGATGCCAAGACCGGAGCGTGGATCATCGAGAACCACGGCGTTGACCCCGACATAACGGTCGATAACGATCCGGTCAAGGAGTGGAACGGAGAAGACCGGCAGCTGGACGCCGCCATACAGGAGGTGCTCAAGGAGCTGAAAAACCGCAAGCCGCTCCCGCCCGTACCCGCGCCGAGGAACTGGAAGAACGGAGGAGCCTCCAAGTAAGCCCGTGCAAGCAGCAATCAAGAGGGTGCGGTATCAGGCTACCGCACCCTCTTTGTGCATGAGTCGTTTATTTTTTCCCCTATCCCTTTGTCAATTAGAATATTCTCCTCACCTTTGCGCGGAATAATCAACTAAATGACTCGGATAACCACCTTCCCCGCCACCGGCTGCCCGCTGCCGCCTGCCTCCCACTCCCTTTCGGCGAGAGGAATAGTTGATTTTACCC
>JAISGR010000145.1 GCA_031262995.1 Prevotellaceae bacterium
ATTATGAATCGACACACCATTACAGTATTAACCATCCTGCTTTGCCTGCTCAGCGGCTGCAAACCGGGAACAAAGAAAGGACAGAACATGGACAAAGAGACCCAACTGAAGATTGAAACAACAATGGGCAACATTGTAGTGACACTCTACAACGAAACGCCGAAGCACCGCGACAACTTCATCAAACTGGCAGAAGCAGGCATTTACGACGGTACCCTGTTTCACCGCGTTATCAAGAACTTCATGATACAGGCAGGCGACCCCGACTCGAAGAATGCCGGCAAAGGACAGCAACTGGGCGGAGGCGACGTAGGGTACACCATCCCTGCGGAGTTTGTCTATCCCAAGTACTTCCACAAACGGGGCGCGCTGGCAGCCGCACGGCAAGGCGACAATGTGAATCCCGAGAAAGCATCGTCGGGCTGCCAGTTCTACATTGTGTGGGGACAGGTGTTCAACGACAGCACCCTGCTGAAGATGGAGCAGCAACGCAACGACCAACGGTTGGAGCATGCGTTCAACGCACTGGTACAGAAGCGCATGAAGGAGATATACAAGATGCGCAAAGAGAACGACCAGGAAGGGCTGATGAATCTGCAAGATACCCTCTTCACCCAGGCACAGGCGGAAGTAGCCAAGCAGCCGGAGTTTAAGTTCACGCCCGAACAAATCAAGACATACACCACCATCGGCGGCACTCCCCACCTCGACGGCGAATACACCGTGTTCGGCGAAGTGGCAAGCGGATTAGACGTAGTCGACAAGATTCAGCAGGTAAAGACCGATCGCAACGACCGTCCCGAGGTAGATGTTCGGATTACTAAAGTCAGCGTCATCCAATGATAGTCGCTACCCGTCTTGGCTTCGCTTTTTGACAATTACCACGCGCACTACAAAGCCTTGCTGCGGCTGGGCTTTCCTATCATGGTCGGCCAGCTGGGAATGATTATTCTCGGGGCAGCCGACACATTCATGGTGGGACACCACAGCACCGAGGAGCTGGCAGCCGCTTCGTTCGTCAATAACCTTTTCACACTCTGCATCATCTTCTGTACCGGATTCTCGTACGGATTGACTCCCGTAGTCGGTGAGCTGTACGGCAATCGCCGCTATCCGGAAGCAGGTCAGGCGTTGCGTTGCAGCCTGCTTGCCAACTCGCTGGTAGCGCTCCTGCTGACTGCCGTCATGACGGTGGTCTACTTCAACGTAGAACGCATGGGACAACCAGCCGAGTTGATGCGTTTCATCAAACCCTACTTCCTCGTACTGCTCGTTTCGCTCCTTTTTGTGATGCTGTTCAATGCTTTCAAGCAGTTCACCGACGGCATCACGGACACCCGCACGGGCATGTGGCTGTTGCTTGGCGGCAATGCGCTGAACATTGTCGGCAACTACGTGCTGATATACGGCAAATTAGGGTTCCCCGAGCTGGGGCTGTTCGGAGCCGGTGTCAGTACGTTGGCATCGCGCATCGTGATGGTGCTGGCATATCTGTTTATTGTGATGCGCGAACGGCGTTTTGCCCGCTATCGCGCAGGGTTCTTCCGGCTGCGGTGGTCGCGTGCGCAATTCAAGAGACTGAACGCACTGGGCTGGCCGGTCGGCATGCAGATGGGCATGGAGACAGCCTCGTTCAACTTCAGCACCATCATGGTGGGGTGGCTCGGCGTGGTGGCGCTGGCTTCGCACCAAATCATGCTCACCGTGTCGCAGTTTGCCTTTATGCTCTATTACGGCATGGGAGCAGCCATTGCCGTGCGGGTGAGCAACTTCAAGGGGCAGCGCGATTACGGCAACGTGCGCCGTTCGGTCTATGCCGGTTACCACCTGATTGTCGCCATGACAGTCGTGATCATGTCACTGCTCTTTCTGTGCCGCTACCACGTAGGCGGATGGTTCACCGACAATCCGGAAGTCTCCGCACTGGTAGCCACCCTATTCATTCCGTTCCTGATCTATCAGTTTGGCGACGGACTGCAAATCACCTTTGCCAACGCCCTGCGCGGCATAGCCGATGTGCGTCCGATGATGTGGATGGCATTCATTGCCTACTTCCTCGTCTCGTTGCCTGCGGGTTATTTCTTCGGATTTGTGCTCGACTGGGGAACGGCGGGTATCTGGATGGCATTTCCTTTCGGCTTGACCAGCGCCGGACTGATGTTCTGGATCCGCTTCCGCAAGAAGATGCAAACGTATGTAAACTAAAGAGATAGCAATATTGTTTACCTTGCACTCGGTTAAACAGCTTTCATGAAGAAAAGAAGAAAATGGCTTAAATGGGTGGTGTGGTTGCTACTGTCGCCCGTTATACTCTTTCTGATACTGATGGCACTGCTCTACGTGCCGCCCGTACAGAACCTGTTGCGGCAGCGCGTCACGACATTCGCTTCCGAAGCCACCGGCATGGACATTCAGATAGCCCGCATCGACCTGCGCTTCCCGCTCAACCTGTTAGTCAGCGGCGTACAGGTGGTACAGCAACCCGATACGCTGCTCGCGCTGGAGAGCCTCAACATCCACCTGCAAGCCATGCCGCTGTTGAACGGACGGATCGAGATAGACGACATCACCCTGCGCAACACCTCCCTCCACTCAGCCCGACTGATAGACGGATTCTCTATAAAAGGGAACGTCGGGCGCTTCTCCCTCCGCAGCCACGGCATCGATTTGGAAAACGAAACCGTTTCGCTCGACAACATCGAACTGGCAGACAGCCGCCTCTCGGTCGTGATGACCGATACCACCACCACGCCCGACACCGTTGCCTCCCCCTCCCTCCGCTGGCAGGCACGCCTGCACACCCTTTCGGTCAAGAACTTTGCCGTCGACATACAGCTGCCCGCCGATTCGCTCACCATGAACGCCCGCATCGGAGAGCTGCGGTTGCACGAAGCGACTGCCGACCTCGGGCAACACCGGTACGGCTGGCAGCAGTTCCTGCTATCGGGCACGTCGGTGGACTATCCTCCTTTCGCCCTGCGCGAGATTCGGCTGGGTGTCGACTCCGTCCGCCTGCAAGAGACACAGCTAAGCGCCGTGCTGCGCGAGTGTGCACTCTATGAGCGTTCGGGCATGAGCATCACCTCCCTCACCGGAAGTGTCATTGCCGATACCGATGCTGTCCGTATTCCCCGCCTGCAACTGCTCACTCCGCACAGCGAGCTGAACCTTTCCGCCCGTACGGACATGAAGCTGAACATGGACGCCCGTTTCGATGCCCGCATAGGCAGGCAGGACGTGCTCCTCTTTCTGACAACGTTGCCGACCGCCTTTCGCGAAGCCTACCCTGTCCGCCCGCTGACGATGCACGCTGCCGTATCGGGCAACCTGAAGCAGCTCGACCTCACCCGACTGACGGCGGAGCTGCCCGGCGTGCTCTCCCTCGACGGCAACGGCACAATGACCGACCTCACCGACACCCTTGCCCGCAGCGGCGCACTCGAACTCAAGTTGCAGACACAAGACATTGACTTCCTCACCACCCTTGCCGACAGCGTCACCCGCGCCTCGTTTGCCGTGCCCGACAGTATGCAGCTTTACACCCGTCTGGGCGTGAGAGGCAAACGGCTTGCCGCCGACATGAAGCTCACCCTGCCGCCCGACAGCACGCTGCACGCCGACAGCATCAACCTGCACGCCCGTTACGACATGGCGACCCAAGCCTACAACGCCGGTCTTGCCGTTCATGCCCTACAGATGCACCGCTTCCTGCCGCTCGACTCGATCTATACGCTCACCGCCGGTGTGGTTGCCCGCGGACAGGGCTTCGACCTGAAGAGTCCGCACCTCACCGCCGACATCCGTGCCTCGCTGAACGAGCTGCACTACGGACGCCGACACCTCTCTGCCGTGAAACTCGAAGCCTCCGCCCGTAGCGACTCCACCAAAGTCACCCTCACCGCAGGCGACCTGCTCCTCCGCTTCCGTGCCCGCAGCTCACTCAACGCCCTGATGGAAGGGGGCACCACGTTTGCCGCCCTGCTGCGCGACCAGATAGAACGGCGATACATCGACCATGCCGCCCTGCGACGTTCGCTCCCCTCGGCAGCCCTGATGATGCGCGCCGGACAGCACAACCCGCTGAGCGACTACCTGCGCGAACAGGGCATCGGCTACCGGGACTTCACCCTGCTCTTCGCCCTCTCGCCCCGCAGAGGCATCAACGGACGCACCGCCCTGCACGGACTTCGCATGGATTCGCTGCAACTCGATACCCTCTTCTTCGCCATCCGGCAAGACACCGCCCGCATGACCTTGCAGGGAGGAGTGGTCAACGCCCCCGGCAATCCGCAGTATGTCTTTCGCAGCACCCTCACGGGCGAGCTGCGCAACAACGATGCCGACCTGCTGGTGAGCTTCCTCGACGAGCACGGGCAGACCGGACTGAACCTCGGCATCAACGCCCGCCCCGTGGTGAACGGCGGCAGGCGCCAACGTGCCAACGGCGTAGCGTTCAAGCTGATTCCCGAAGAGCCGATCGTGGCGTTCCGCAAGTTCCACTTCACCGACAACAAGAACCGGATATACCTGAACGACAACATGCGGGTCTATGCCAACGTAGAGATGACCGACGAGGAAGAGATGGGCTTCCGCCTGCAATCGGTCGCCGCAGACACCGTGTCGTTACAGAACATGGACGTGGAGCTGCAACGCTTCCGGTTAGACGAGATCAGCCGGATTGTCCCCTACATGCCCCGCCTCACCGGACTCCTCTCTGCCGAAGCCAACTACGTGCAGAAAGAGCACTCCCTGCAAGTATCCGCCGAAGCCAACATCAGCCGGCTCACCTACGAAGGGCAGCCGGTAGGCAACCTCGGCGCCGGCGCCACCTGGCTACCCGGCGAAACCGGTATGCACTATCTCAACGCTTACTTCACCACCGAAGGCAATCAGGTGATCAACGCCGACGCCGTGCTCAAACAGCAGGGGGGCAGAGACAGCATCGACGTGACAACCACCTTCGACCACTTCCCCATGACATTAGCCAACAGCTTCATCCCCGGACAGGTGGCAACCCTGAGCGGCGACATTGACGGCGAGGTGAACATCACCGGCAACATGAGCAACCCCAAGATGCTCGGTCAACTGTCGCTCGACAGCGTAGCCGTCTATGCCCGCCAGGCAGGAACGCACTACCACTTTGACAACCGCCCCGTACGCATCGAAGACAACCGGATACGCTTCGACAAGTTTGCCATCTATACCACCGGCGCCAACCCCTTCACCATCGACGGGCACATCGACTTCGGCAACTTGCGGCAACCGACTGCCAACCTCTCGCTGGAGGCGAAGAACTACACCCTGCTGGATGCCCGCCGCACCCGCGAAAGCTTGATATACGGGCAGATGTACGTCGACCTGCGTGCCACCGTGCGCGGCGCACTCGACGCCCTGACCATGCGCGGCAGCATGAGCCTGCTGCCCAATACCGACGTGACCTACGTGCTCGACAACTCCCCGCTGACGGTGGAAGACCGGCTGGGCGACCTGGTCACCTTTGTCTCCTTCGACGATACCACCACCGTGCAGCACGCCGCCGATGCCCCGACCATGTCGCTCGGAGGCATGAACATGCTGATGTCGCTCAACATCGCCGAATCGGTGCGCCTGCGTGCCGACCTCAGCGCCGACCGCAGCAGTCGCGTAGAGCTGGAGGGAGGCGGCACACTCAACCTGCAATACACGCCGCAAGGCGACCTCACCCTGTCGGGACGCTACACGCTGATAGGAGGCATGATGAAATACCAGCTGCCCGTCATTCCGCTCAAAGAGTTCCAGTTTGTCGGCGGCAGCTACGTCGACTGGACAGGGAACCCCATGAACCCCACCCTCAGCCTGAAAGCCACCGAGCGGGTGCGTGCCTCCGTGTCCGACGACGACAACAACTCCCGCATGGTGAACTTCGACGTATCGGTCAGCATCAGGAACAGGCTGGAAAGCCCCGAGCTGACCTTCGGCTTGGATGCGCCCGAAGATGCCGCCGTGCAAAACGAACTGGCAACCATGGGCAGCGACGAACGCAGCAAGCAGGCGGTAGCCATGCTCGCCACCGGACTCTACCTGAAGAGCGGCATGAAAGGAGGCGGACTCAACATGGGCAGCGCCCTGAACGCAGTGCTCACCAGCCAGATCAACGCCATCGCAGGCTCATCCAACAAGGTGTCGCTCAACGTGGGGGTCGAAGAGTCGAACTCCGCCGAGACGGGCGACAAAACCACCAACTACAGCTTCCGCTACTCGCAACGCTTCTTCAACGACCGCGTGCAGGTCATCATCGGCGGAAAGGTCTCCACCGGCGCCAATGCAACCAACAGCGTGGAGTCGTTCATCGACAACGTATCGCTGGAGTACCGCCTCGACGCCAGCGGCACACGCTACGTGCGGGCATTCCACAACAAGAACTACGAAAGCGTGCTCGACGGTGAGATTACCGAAACCGGCGTCGGTCTGGTGCTGCGGCGCAAGGTGAACCGCCTGGGCGAACTCTTTATCTTCCGCCGGAAGAAAGAGCCGGACACCCCACCCAACGAGGAACAACGCAACAAAGCCATTACGAACCCCAATAACACATAACCCCCCATGAGAAAGTATCTCTACCCCAAAGAGGCTTTTGCCGAAAAGCCCGAATGGATGCCCCACTGCTGGGTGAACGTGGAAACACCCGACGAAGACGACATGCGCTTCATGCTCGACACGCTGCACCTTCCCGAAGAGTTCATCCACGACATTGCCGACACCGACGAGCGTCCCCGTACCGAACACGAAGGGGAATGGCTGCTGACCATCCTGCGCATCCCCATACGGAACCCGCAGGGCAGCGTGCCCTTTGTCACCATACCCATCGGCATCATCAACAATGCGGATATGGTTGTGACGGTGTGTTACTACCGCACCGAACTGATACCCGACTTCATCGAACACGCCCGCCACAAACACCGGGTGGTGCTGAACATGCTCGACTTCATCCTGCGCATGATCAACTCCTCCGCCGTGTGGTTCCAGAAATACCTCAAGGAGATCAACAACGACGTGAACGCCGCCGAGAAAGAGCTGGAAAAGAGCATCCGCAACGAAGACCTGCTCCAACTGATGAAACTACAGAAAAGCCTGGTCTTCTTCAACACCTCCCTGCGCGGCAACGAGGTCATGATCGGACGCCTGCGGAAAATCTTCCAGGAGTCCACCCACTTAGATATAGACCTTGTGGAAGATGTGGTGATCGAGCTGAAACAAGCCTACAACACCGTGAACATCTACAGCGACATCCTCGTCGGCATGATGGACGCCTACGCCAGCGTCGTCTCCAACAACGTGAACGTCATCATGAAACGCATGACCAGCCTCTCCATCACCCTGATGATACCCACCCTGATCGCCAGTTTCTACGGCATGAATGTGGACATCCGCCCCTTCCCCTACGCCTTCGCTGTCATTATCCTGATCTCCGCCGTCCTGTCGGCAATCGCCTTCCTCTGGTTCAGAAAGATACGCTGGTTCTGACCGGCTGTGCAACCTCTACTCCCGAACCCGGAGTACTCCTACCCACAAACCGTGAGTACCTCTACCCACAAACCGTGAGTACCTCTACCCACAAACTGTGAGTACCTCTACTCACAAACCGTGAGTACCTCTACTCACAAACTGTGGGTATTGTTTAAGGCTGTAACAAAAGGCGGGCTATCTCCCATTGAAGATAGCCCGCCTCTTGGTTGGTATAGTGTTCCACTACAGATTGTATGACACGCTGATATACAGTCCACTGCGCGATAGCGTGGAAAGCTCCCTGCGATAACGCAGATCGAAGAAGAATGAATGTCGAAGATTCAATTTGTATTCCACGCCCGCTCCGACTACCCAAGAGACAGTATGAGCCTTCGCCCGTTTGTTATGGTCTTCACGCTCAAGATCGGAAATGCCGGTTGCCCATACCTCCGAGTGTCCCGACAATGTAAGGTTGTAGTCGATACCGGCTTGCGCATAGGGCAACCATTTACCCTTTGTGGAGATCTCCGTATAGCGCAATAAAAGGGTCGGTGTGAGGTCTTGTCGCTTGTATTTGTAATAGATGAGGCGTCCATCGGTATATGAAGAGCTGCGGTAGGTCAGCTCCGGGCGAACCGAGAAACCGTTGATGATTTGCCACTCGGCAAAGAGTCCGAACAGACCATGCCAAAGCATCTTGTCAGTCGGATAGGACGAGTCTTCAATGTAGAGCATACCGCCTTCTACGGTAACTCCCCAACGGAAAGTGGGAGGCTGGTTTTTAGTAATCCGGTAAAGTGACCGATAACGTTTATCGGTAGGTACAGAGTGACGGATATATGTCTGAGTGCGCTTGTTCTGGAAAGCGGGATATTGCTTCAGGTAATCCGTCAGCTCTGCGGCAAAGACTTCGTCGCCTTCACCTTTTACGGGCAACAGCAACGGCGGCGCGTCACCCTCCCCGGAGGGTGCTTTCTGGTAGTAATACTCCACCGCTCCCTGCGGGTTGAGGTACTTAAAGAAGAAAAACGCATCGCCGATATTTTCTCCCTCCTCCACAAAGAGTTGTTGTGCACGACCGTCCACAAGCAGCGATTTGGACAGGCGAAGCACGCGACCGTCGTAATAGCCCACAAGGTCGTGCGGCGTGTAAGTTTGCTTCCGGTCTGCCGAAAGCAGGGTAACAGTGTACTGTCGAGCGACAGGGGAATCTTGGAGCATCAGCTCTCCGAACACAATCGTGTCGCGTTCCGCTACGGAATCGCGCTGGATGAGATAAGTGAGTCTTTGCGCCTGTAGAGATGTCAATCCACAGAGCATTCCTCCCACAAGCAGGATGATAAAACGGTGTAGCATGGCATTAATAATTAATAAATTGATTAAACGGAAAGAGAGTGTTGTATATAACTGGCACAAAGATAACGCAAATTATAACAATCCAACTATTTTGTTGAAATATTGACCATGTGTGTCAATCGGCGTTGGCAGCTACTTCCGCCGTATCTTCGGGTATTTGTTGTGGAAGCGGTAGCCGATTCCCAGTATCAGGTGATTGGGATGCCGAAACTCCTGCAACCGATATCCCAGGTGCAGGTAGGTGCTGCGCAGGAGGTCGACCTTGAGATAGAGCAGCTGGTACCACGACTGCTTCTCGGCATGGGCGATGAGGTTCCTTCCCATCCCCAAGCCCACGGTAAAGTAGGGCATGGTGTACTCTGCCCGTGCCGATACGCCCAGCGACAACTGCTTCGCCACCGGAGGGGCATGCAAGGCAAAGCTGTCGTCGCTGTCCTGCCCCTCTTCCCCGGAGTCTTCGGCAATCAGCCCTGTGCCGGCATCGTATGTACCGTCTAAGGATAGACCGGCGCGCAACCGGTAGTTGAAGTTGTACATGGGGGCAAACATAAATCCTGCCACTCCATAGGTATGCGGCGCGGCAAATCGCTTGTCGCCTACATCCACTCCCGTTCTGCGCCAGGCGCCAAAGAGCGTAAGGTCGTAGCTGATGTGGCGGGGGAAAGGGGGAAGCAGGTTGCCGCTGCCTGTGCCGCCGTTTTGCGGGATGCGGTTGAAGTTGTATGCCAGTCCCAGCCGCAATCCGGTGGTGTTCAGTCCGGCATTGGGGAAATGGGTGTTCCCGTTGGAGAAGTGCGTGGCGGTAGCCCCCAGCGAGCCGTCGAAGTAACGCGACAGCTCCCAGGTGAAGTAAACGCCCACGTTGATGTAGAAATTGACGCTCGACCCGATGATGACATTCTGCGGATTGGTCGCTTTGTGGTAAGGGTTCCAGCCGAGAGAGACACCGAACTCCCAGTCGTAATCAAGGGTGAGGCGGGGATTCAGCCGCGTTATCGGCGCCCCTTGAAAAAGGTAAAGCGAAACAGGGGTGCCCAGCTCCTTGTCGTTGCCTACGTGGAAAAAGCCCAGACCGGCTCCCTGGTAGGCTGTGCCGAACAGGCGACCGGCTTCGCTTTCGGGGCGGAACTGAAACATGTACTTCAGGTGCGTGCTCATCCCCTTTTCGTTACCGGTGATAAACCGGTGGGTGGGGAAGACATACTCCGGTCGGAACTCCACAGCCAGCTTGTGGATGAAACCTTTGGCAAATCCCGGAATCGTGTCCTGTGCACAAACCGGAAGCACACACAACAACAGGAGACCGGCAAGCAGTATCTGTTTTCCCGACAGCAGGTAATTGATGCGTTGTACTCCGATAGTCTGTTGTTTCATGCAGCCGTTTGTCCCATCAGAACGAGATAACCCCGTCTTCCATCGTTGCCTCTTGCTCTTCGGCTTCGTTGAGCTGTTCCAGCGCCTCGGCTTTGGCTTTGATGTCGTTCAGCGTCATTTTGTTGCGTTGATACGTAGGGGAGTTCTCTACGAGTGCGATGATGTCGGCATTGTCCAGTTCGTTGGGATGGAAGATATAGATATTACGCATCTTGGAGTGGCGGCTTCGTCCGTTGCCCGGTCCGTAGTAGATGTCCCGGCGCTTGGAGTTCTGCTCCATCTTGGCTTCGTGTTCGGCTTGTCGTTTCTGTTCATCGGCAGAGCGCAGGGTGAGCCGTTCGTCTATCTCCTTCATGTGTATGTCGCGGATGCCGAAGCCGGTAGCCAGGATGGTGACCTTCACTTTGGCGCCCAGCTTCTCGTCGAACGCCATGCCCGACTTGGTCTCGAAGTCGCGGGTAAAGCGGTTCATGAATGCCTTCACCTCTTCCATTTCGGACATCATCAGGTCGTGTTCCTGGCTGTAGGCGATATTGAACAGCACCTTTTTGGAGTTATAAATATCGTTGTTGTTGAGCAGTGGCGAGTGCTGGGCATTCCGAATCGCCTCGCTCACGCGGTTTTCGCCTTCGCCGTATCCGGTGCTCATGATTGCCACGCCGCCATCTTTGAGCACCGTCTTCACGTCGTTGAAGTCGAGGTTGATGATGCCCGGCAGGGTGATGGTTTCGGCAATGCTCTTGGCAGCGATGGAGAGGGTGTCGTCGGCGCGGGCAAATGCTTCGCGCACGGAGAGGTCGCTGTATA
Organism: Prevotellaceae bacterium; assembly: GCA_031262995.1. Taxonomy (GTDB): domain Bacteria; phylum Bacteroidota; class Bacteroidia; order Bacteroidales; family Bacteroidaceae; genus Bacteroides. The sequence goes on from JAISGR010000145.1 coordinate 11,020, forward strand.
TCTCGCTCAGTTTCTCGTTGTTGATGACGAGCAGTGCGTCGACATGCTTGCTGATCTCTTCGACGCCGTCGAGCGCCTGGTCAATCTTCATGTCTCCCTCCCAGCGGAACGGGATGGTGACGATGCCCACGGTGAGAATATCCAGCTCTTTGGCAACGCGGGCAATGACGGGTGCGGCGCCCGTTCCGGTGCCTCCGCCCATGCCGGCAGTGATGAATACCATCTTGGTGCCGTCTTGCAGGCACTGTTTTATCTCGTCGACGCTCTCTTCGGCAGCGGCGCGTGCCCGTTCGGGTCGGTTGCCTGCGCCCAGTCCCTCCTTGCCGAGTTGCAGCTTGGGTATGTCCGATGAGTTTTGCAATGCCTGATTGTCGGTATTGCACAGCAGGAACGATACGTCGTGAATACCCTCCTTATACATGTGATTCACTGCGTTTCCGCCGCCGCCGCCCACGCCGATGACCTTGATAATCTTAGGTCCTGCGGTGGGTAAATCGAATTGAATGATGTCGTTCATAATCTATAATCTGAATTTATTGTCCGCCTTCCCCCATGGAGCTGTCGCTGAAGAGGTCTCTGGTAAACTTTTCGAACCAGCGGCTGACGCCGATCTTTCCTTTTCCGTTCTTTCCGCCTGTTGTTTCGGGTTCACCCTTTCCCTTCTTGTCCCGTTTGGCTTTCTCCTCTTCTCTGAGTTTCCGATCTTTCTCCTGCTGCGCCTGCCGGTTCAGCTCCTCGTCGTGCTCGAAGAGGTCTGCGGAAGATGCGGCAACGCCCGCGGTTATCGGAGCTTCGGGTGCCGGAGCGGGTGTCTCCTTGGGCTGGATGCAGTTGTCCCGTCCGGCGGCAAGCAGCGCCAGGATGGTGCAGTGGGTGGCATCGGTTTGGAGGTCGCTGTCATGTCCCGTTGCGGTTGCCTGTATGTTGCGTGCGATGCGCACTTTGGCCAGTTTGCTGCGTTTGCGGAAAGCCTCGTCGATGTTCCTCAGGTTGCTGCCTCCTCCGGTGAAGATAATGCCTGCCAGCAGGTGGTCGGCATATTCCGACTGCCGAATCAGGTTCCACACGTTGTCGAGTATCTCGTCGGTGCGGGCGGCGATGATGTCGTTCAGCAGGGCACGTTCGATGGTTCTGCCGTCGGCAAGCGTACACACGGCAGGCTTGTCGGCATCCTCCTCTTCGTAGAAGGCATCGCCGTAGGTCAGCTTCAACTGTTCGGCTTCGCTCTCCTCTATATGCAGGGTGGTGATGTCGCGGGTCAGGTTGCTGCTTCCCAGCGGCACCACGGCGAGGAAGCGGAGCAGGTTGTTTTTATACACACTTACGGTAGTGGTGTCGGCGCCCCAGTCCACCAATGCACAGCCCGAGCGCATCTCTGCCTCGGTAAGTACGCTTTTTGCCTGTGCGATGGGTGCGATGAAGAGGTCGACCACGTCTACCCCTGCGCGGTGGAAGCTCTGTTCCAGGTTCTTCTTGAGTGCGGTGCGTGCCAGGATGTTGAGGAACTGCCCGGTGATGTGCCGTCCTGCCACGCCCACAGCCTCAATGTGCTGCATGTTGTCGATGACGTATTCCTGCGGCGCCACATCCAGAATATCCATGTCTTCGAGGGGATAAGCCAGGTTCTCGTCGCAGATGTTGTCGACAAGTGTTTGCGACACGGTATCTTCCTCAACCGTGCGGCTGACGGCATTCTTTTGCGTATGCAGCGACAGCCCGCTCACTGCGGTATAGACGCCGGTTATGGTCGAGTCGCCCAATTGCTCGTTCAGCCGTTCGACCACGGCGCCGATGGCTTGCGCAGCCTTGTCGATGTTATAGACCACTCCTTTGTGAACGAAGGGGGAGGCATCCTGTTGGGCATAAGCCCGGATGTGCAGCGTGCCGTCGGGGCTTTGGGTGCCGACGATGCCTGCAATGCGGGAAGAACTCAGCTCGATAGCTGCGATATGTTCGGTAATAGCCATAGATGGATAATTTATTTAGTCTTTTCTTTTGGTACAAACAATCTGATTGTCGAATTCAACGCTGATGCGTGCGTATTTATTCCAACCCACCTTGTTCAGCGCCAGTTCGTAGAAGCGTTTGGCACGTTCCAGTTTCTCTGCATAGTTGTCCGGTTTTCCCAGATATAAGATGTGATTACCTACCCGCGGCACCAGTTCGACGGTCTGGTCGGGCAGGACATTGATTTGCTCTATCTGTGCATTCCAGAACTTATTCCGTTGCAAAAATAGAGCAAAATGGTACAAGTCCGTCGTGGCAAACGTTTTTTCTATCTGTCCGGTAGCTACGGGCAGGTATGCCACGCACTTGGCGTCGGGGGGCATCACCTTGCCTTTGGTGTCTATGTAATAACTCTCTCCGGTGGCAGGCAGCACGCGCAGGACAGGGATGCGCTGGCTCACCTCCACGCAGATGTCGTTGCCTACCGTCTTGTAGCAGTTCACGTTGGCGATGAGCGGATGTTTGGACAGCTCCCGTTCCAGCGTTTGGCAGAGAATATCGTCCATGGGTCTGCCGACGGGACTGATGCCTTTGGCAGCGAGCAACCCTTTGACCTCCCCGGCGGTGATGAATCCGGCGTTGACCGAATCCTTGACAACCAGCACGATGTCATGACACACCGCGTCTGCCGGCTTCCGGTTGAAAGCGGTGACAGCAACGACCAGATAGCCTGCCACTACCGTCAGCGCGAGGATTTGTCCTATTTTGCGGAGCACTTTCATGGCTCTCCTCCCATGATTTCGGCAATGTCGCCTACCATGTCGTCGATATCGCCTGCGCCGAGCACAACCAGCACGTCGAGCGGATGGCGGGCAAGGAAATCAAGCAGCTCCTCTTTGGGGCAATACCATTTGTGTATGCCTGCACGGAGGCGGTCGTAGATGACTTCGGCAGTGATACCCTCGATGGGCTGTTCGCGTGCCGGATAGATGTCGGTCAGGATCACCTCGTCGGCAAGCGAGAGCGCGTCGGCAAACTCCGCGAAGAAGTCGCGCGTGCGGCTGTACAGGTGCGGCTGGAAGAGGGCGGTTATTTGGCGACTGGCATACAGCTCGCGTATGGAACGGATGCTTTGCGCTATCTCGGCAGGGTGATGGGCATAGTCGCTCACCAGCACCGCGTGCTCCTTCTTCAGGTGGAAGTCGAAGCGTCGGTCTACTCCGCGAAAGCTTGCCATGCCCCGGCTCAGTTCCCCGTCGGTGGCGCCGCTGAGGTGTGCCGTCGCCATGGCGGCAATGCCGTTCTCGATGTTGATGCTGACCGGCACACCCAGACGGATGTTGTCGATGCGTGTGTCGGGGGCAATGAAGTCGAATATGATTTCGCCGCCGCCGATGCGAATATTCTCGGCATGGAAATCGCCTTCGGTACGACCGTAGGTGTACAGGCGCACACCGGGTTGCAGGTCGGGGTTGAGAGTTATCTCCTGATGGATTATCAGGGCGCCGCCCGGTCGGATCAGCGTGGTATAGTGTCGGAAACTCTCTACATAAGCTTCGACCGTGCCATAGATATCCAAGTGGTCGGGGTCGGTTGCCGTAATCACGCTTATCCACGGAGAGAGGTGGTGGAAAGAGCGGTCGAACTCGTCTGCCTCAATCACCGTGTAGGGCGATGTCGGCGAGAGCAACAGGTTGGTGTGATAGTTCTTCGAGATGCCGCCCAGAAAGGCGGTGCAGCCCACGTGCGACTGATAGAGCAGGTGAGCCGCCATGGTAGAGGTGGTTGTCTTGCCGTGCGTACCTGCCACACACAGCCCCTTACTGCTGCGGGTAATGGCGCCCAGCACCTGCGCCCGCTTCTCTGTTTCGAAGCCTCCGGCGCGGAAGTAGCACAGCTCGGCGTGGGTATCGGGAATGGCAGGAGTGTACACCACCAGGGTGGTCTGTCGGTTGCGGCAGACAGCGGGGATGAGGTCGACATTCTCTTCGAAATGAATTTGTGCCCCTTCGGCAATAAGTTCCGCCGTGAGCGGCGTAGGGGTGCGGTCGTAGCCTGCCACCTGCTTTCCGAGCGACAGGAAGTAACGAATCAGGGCACTCATGCCGATACCTCCCGCGCCGACAAAATAGACCGATTGAATGGTTTCGACGTTCATAATGTGATATTTGTAAAAGCGTGGCAAAGATAAAGCTTTGTGGGGAAAGAACCTAATACGACGGGTAAATTGAGT
>JAISGR010000080.1 GCA_031262995.1 Prevotellaceae bacterium
CTTGATGATTTGCTGGAGAGTCTGAATCTGTCGTTTGGAACCGACATTTCGAGATACAAATTAGATAAAGAATAAACAATGAGACATAATAAGAAATTCAATCATTTGGGTCGTACTGCCTCTCATAGAAGTGCCATGTTGGCAAACATGGCATGCTCTCTGATTAAGCACAAAAGAATCACTACGACCGTTGCCAAAGCAAAAGAGTTGAAGAAATTCGTAGAACCTTTGCTTACCAGAGCCAAAGAGGACACCACCAACTCCCGCCGTGTCGTGTTCAGCAACCTGCAAGACAAGTACGCCGTAACGGAGCTGTTCAAGGAAATCTCCCTGAAGATTGCCGACCGTCCGGGTGGATACACGCGCATCATCAAGACCGGACACCGCTTGGGCGACAACGCAGAGATGTGCTTCATCGAACTGGTGGACTACAACGACAACATGGCGAAGGAAAAAGTAACCAAGAAGGCTACCCGTACCCGCCGTTCGCGTAAGAGCAGCGCCGAAGCAGTTGCCGCTCCTGTCGTTGAGGAAGCACAGGTAATCGAAGAAACAGCTGAAGCAGCCGAGACTACCGAGCCGAAAGCCGAATAAACCCGTATCGAATGACCGGAGCATCAAAGCCTCGGCATTTAGCATAGCATAAAGACCGCCCTCCGCAGGGGCGGTTTTTTTGTGGCGTTAAAAAAAGCCGAATATATATACAGCTGTCAAAAATGGCTTATATTTGCGGCGCAAGAGCTATTCGAGCGCATTCATCATGGAAAACCCAAGCTGTATTATACACGAAATTACTCCTTTGTCCGATCGCGATTGTTTTTACATTGCCGACCGGCACAAGACAGCGTTCACCTATCCCATTCATTGCCATGCCGAGTACGAGCTGAACTTCACCGAGCACGCCTCCGGTGTGCGCCGGGTAGTAGGCGATTCCGCCGAAGTGATCGGCGATTACGACCTGGTGCTGATTACCGGTAAAGAGTTGGAACATGTATGGGAGCAGCACGAGTGTACGTCGAAAGAGATTCGGGAGATCACCATTCAGTTCTCGCCCGACCTTTTCTGTAAGAACTTCATCAACAAGAACCAGTTCGAGAGCATCCGGCACATGCTCGAAATGGCGCAGCGCGGGCTTTGCTTCCCTATGCAAGCCATCCTGAAAGTGTATAACTGGTTAGACCGCTTGGCAACCGAAGAGCAGGGCTTCTATTCCGTGATGCACTTTCTGAGCATTCTGTACGAGTTGTCGCAATACGAGGCACGGGTGCTCTCCAGCTCGTCGTTTGCCAAGATTGATGTGCTGTCGGAGAGCCGCCGGGTACAGAAAGTACAAAAGTACATCGCCGAGCACTATCAGGAGGAGATTCGCCTGAACACGCTGGCAGACAGTGTGGGCATGACGCCGGTTTCGTTCAGCCGCTTCTTTCACCTGCGCGCGGGCAAAACGCTTTCCGACTATATCATCGACATCCGCATCGGATATGCCACGCGCCTGCTGGTCGACTCGACACGCACGGTGGCAGAGATATGCTACGATTGCGGATTCAACAACCTGTCCAACTTCAACCGGATATTCAAACGCAAGAAAGGATGTTCGCCCAAAGAGTTTCGCGACCACTACCGGAAGAAGAGAATCGTGATTTGACGCTCGTGCCGTCTTTCCCCAACGAGACGTACGTTTTCCCCCAATGAGACGTACCTCTTGTCCCAACGAGACGTACGTCTTTCCTCAATGAGACCACCATACATCACCGTTAGCGTCGAACCTGTGCAACCGTTAGCGTCGAATCTGTGCAACCGTTAGCATCGAACCTGTGCAACCGTTAGCGTTGAACTCACGTTAGAGAGCATGTCTTGTGCTGTGCGCTATCGCACTTGTGCCGTGCGCTATCGCACTTCTTTTTTCTGCTCTTCATGCGGGTATGTGGTTTGTTTACAGCTGTTTATCACTTTGGCACAATATTTGAAAGTAGATTGCCGAATAGACAAACAAAAGGATGACCATGATATACCATTATCTCACGCTTGCCTTCCGCAACCTGTGGAAGTACAAAATGCAGAGCATCATCTCCATTGGGGGGTTGGCGGTAGGCTTTGCCTGCTTTGCCCTTTCGAGCTTGTGGATACGCTACGAAACCGGCTATGACCGTTCGCTGCATGCCGTCTCCCGCACCTACCTGCTGTATTCGGAAAATGCGTTTGTGGCGTTGGGTAAGTACAGCAACCGCAACAGCGCGTTGGCTGCCCCTGCGTTGCTGCGCGCATACCCCGAAGTGGAAGCGGCATGTGGGTACGACCTGCGGAACGAGAGTCGGATCTCCACGCTTGCGGGCAGGTCGGTGACGACGCCCCACCTGACAGCCGATTCGGCTTTTCTCTCCATCAATCCCGCTGCCGGCATGGCGGTGCAGGGCACGATGGACTTTCTGCGCGACGAGGGTCAGGTGGCGCTCACCGAACAAACCGCCCTGGCGCTCTTCGGCACCACCCGGGTGGTGGGCGACAGCGTGCTGATACAGGAACAGAAGCGCATGATTGGCGCCGTGCTGCGCAACGTAGACCGGCACAGCAACCTCTACTTCGGCAGCTGGTCTGCGCCCGAACGCTCCTCATCGCAGGCAGATGCCTGGTGGCACCTTCGGCTGATGACGCTGGTGCGCCTGCATGCCGGTACCGATGTGGAAGCTTTCACCGAAAAGATACGCGGCTACAAGGTTCCCGAGGGCGACTACCACCGCGAACCGTTCGATACCACCCGCCTCATCCCGCTCATGGACTATCACTACTCGGAAGTGGGTAACCTGCTGCCGGTGCGCTTTCAGTATCTCTACCTCTTTGCCGTCACAGGGGTGCTCATCATGGTGTGTGCGTTGCTGAATTACCTCTCGCTTTTCGTGACCCGGATGCGCACCCGCAGCCGCGAAGTCGAGCTGCGCAAGGTGTGCGGCTCGTCGGTGGGCGACCTGCTGATGCTCTTCGGCGTGGAATACATACTGGTGTTGCTGCTTTCCGGATTAGTGGGGATGTCGCTCATCGAACTCATTCTGCCCGCATTCAGCCGCCTGTCGGGCGTGTCGGGAACCGTCTATGCCGATGCCCTGCTCTACTTCGTCGGGGTGCTGGCGTTTGCCTACCTCTGTCTGCTGCCCTTTGTGCTGCGGCGGACACCGCAAAAGGCGTTCCGTCGCAAGCTGACTGGCAACCGCGGGAGCATACTGCTGCAATTGGTTATCTGCATGGGGTTTACCTTCTGCGTGTCGGTGCTGATGCTGCAACTCAACTATCTTTCCAAGGGCGATCTGGGTTGGGAAAGACACAACACGGCAGTGCTCAGCTACCACAAACCGACCCCCGAAGCGTATGAAAGCATATACCAAGCCGTCTGCGCCTTGCCCATGGTGACGGAGACACTCAGGGACGTCAATCCGCTCTTTCTCTCTACCTCGTATTTGCGTCTAAACTTCTACAGCTGGGACGGTAAGGTCGAAGACGGCGAAGAGAAGCCGCTACAGATAAATGTCATCCGCGAAGGAGCCGACTTTGCCCGCTTTTACAACCTGCATCTGCTGGAGGGGGAGATGCTCGGCGATGACGATACCGACCGTGTGCTGCTCAATCAATCGGCGGTGCGGGCGCTGGGAATGGTCGATCCGGTAGGGAAGAAGATGGATGGCGCCATCATTGCCGGCGTACTGAAAGACTTTCTCACCCTTGCCCCCACACAGCCGGTCGAGCCGACACTGTTGTGCGGCAAGCATGGACTGCTTGGATACAGATATGAGGGAATGGGGACGCGGCGCGGTGAGACGAAAGTCATCGTGATGAAATACAGGGAGGGCAGCGGGGATGAACTCCGGCAGCGCATCCGGTCAATCAATGAGGCGATGCCGCAGGAGCATCCTTACTCCTTTCGATATGTGGAGGAGGAGTACGAAAAGTTCCTCACCTCCGAGCGCATGTTGCTCCGCATACTGAGGCTGGCTGCGCTGACCTGTATGTTGATCGCCATGTTTGGCGTCTTCTCACTTGTCACCCTCAGCTGCGAGCAGCGCCGTAAGGAGATCGCCATCCGTAAGGTGAACGGCGCCCGGGTTGCCGACATCGTGGCGCTCTTCGGACGCCGCTACCTCATGCTGGTAAGCTGCGCCGCCGCCATCGCACTCCCGGTAGGGTATGTGCTGATGAAAGGGTGGCTGCAAAACTATACCGAACAGGTACCTCTGCGCTGGTGGCTCTACGCGCTTGTCATTGCCGGCACCGCGGCATTGGTGGCATGCTGCATCGGCTGGCGCGTATGGCGCACGGCGCAAATCAATCCGGCAGAAACCATCAAGTCGGAATAGCAACAAGAACATTCAATCATTTAAAATGACTATACAGTATGATTAAGACAGTGAATCTACAGAAAATCTTCCGCACGGAAGAGGTGCAAACGTATGCTTTGAACGACGTAAGCATCGAAGTGAAAGTCGGCGAATTTGTCGCCATCATGGGGCCGTCGGGTTGTGGCAAATCAACCTTGCTGAACATCCTCGGTCTGCTGGACAACCCCTCCTCGGGCGAGTATTACCTCAACGGCACCGAAGTGTCGAAGTACACCGAATCACAGCGAACCAACCTGCGTAAGGGCGTTATCGGGTTTGTCTTCCAGAGTTTCAACCTGATTGACGAGCTGAACGTGTACGAAAATATCGAATTGCCGTTGCTCTACATGGGCATTCCCGCCGCCGAACGCAAGAAACGTGTCGAAGCAGCCATGGAACGGATGGCAATTGCGCACCGCAACAAGCACTTCCCGCAGCAACTCTCTGGCGGTCAGCAGCAACGCGTTGCCATCGCAAGAGCCGTGGTTGCCAATCCCAAGCTCATCCTTGCCGACGAACCTACCGGTAACCTTGACTCCAAGAACGGAAAAGAGGTGATGGAGCTACTCGGCGAACTGAACAAGGAGGGTACCACCATCGTCATGGTGACCCACTCGCAACACGATGCAGGGTATGCCGGACGCATCATCAACCTGTTCGACGGACAGGTGGTGGAAAGGGCAGACTTGTAGGAAGGCGTTAGTGTTAATCTGCGTTAAAGCGATGGTATCTGTAAAAGTTTACGTACTTTTGCCCCGCATTTTAATTATAACGTTTAAATAATTTATTCGAAGATGAAAACCAAGGTGTTTTTAGCTGCGTCGGCAGTTATCTTTGCGCTCTCTGTGGTGTCTTGTAGCGGCAAGCATGCAGCTGATCAAGACGCCGCTCAAACAAAAGCAGTAGAACAGTGCGATTCAACCCGGGCATGCTGCCAGGATGATTCGGCACAATGCTGTGAAAATGATTCGCTGAAAGCTTGTGCCAATGATAGCACAAAGGCGTGCTGCGAAAAGAAGGAGGGCGAAGCCGGGAAGTAATGTTCGGCGCAGATTATCCGAACAGGCTTTTTTGTTTAAGCGCGGTTTACGCAGAAATGGCACGGAAGCGTTTCGTGTTGTTTGCGCGTAATTCGCGCTTTGTTTTTGCAATATAAAGAAGGAATGATTTCAATAGAGAAACTGAAGGTTGAGTTTAATGCCACAGCGTTGTTTGAAGACGTGTCGTATGTCATCAATAAGAAAGATCGCATCGCGCTGGTCGGGAAGAACGGAGCCGGCAAGTCCACCATGCTCAAGATATTGGCAGGCGTGCAGACACCTACCGCGGGAACGGTGTCGATACCCAAAGAGATCACCATCGGCTACCTGCCGCAGGTGATGCGGCTGACCGACAACCGAACCGTGATGGAGGAAACCGAGCTGGCGTTCGGGGAGATATTCGCCCTGCAACGCCAATTGGAGGAGATGAACGACCAACTCGCCACACGTACCGACTATGACAGCGATGATTATCACAAGCTTATCGAACGCTTCACGCACGACAATGACCGCTTCCTCATGATGGGAGGCACCAACTTCCACGCCGAAATCGAGCGAACGTTACAGGGGTTGGGCTTCACACGCAATGACTTCGACCGACCCACCGGTGAGTTTTCGGGCGGCTGGCGAATGCGCATCGAACTTGCCAAGCTGTTGCTCAGACATCCCGACGTACTGCTGCTTGACGAACCGACCAATCACCTCGACATCGAAAGCATACAATGGCTCGAAAACTTCCTTGCCACACGAGCCAATGCCGTGGTGCTGGTGAGTCACGACCGGGCTTTCCTGAACAACGTCACTACACGCACCATCGAGATTTCGGTAGGGCGCATCTATGACTACAAGGTGAAGTACGACGAGTTTGTGACGCTGCGCAAAGAGCGGCGCGAACAGCAGCTCCGTGCCTACGAGAATCAGCAGAAACAGATAGAAGATACCGAAGCTTTTATCGAGCGGTTTCGCTACAAAGCCACTAAAGCCGTGCAGGTGCAGAGTCGCATCAAGCAATTGGAAAAGATTGAACGCATCGAGGTCGACGAAGAGGATAATACAGCCCTGCGACTGAAGTTTGTCTGCACCGGCAGAAGCGGCAACTATCCCGTCATCTGCGAAGAAGTGACGAAAGCCTACGGCAGCCATGTCATCTTCCGCGACGTCAACTTTACCATCCATCGGGGCGAGAAGGTGGCATTCGTGGGCAAGAACGGCGAAGGCAAATCCACCTTGGTCAAGTGCATCATGGGCGAGATCGCCGACTACACCGGCTGTCTGACCATCGGACACAACG
>JAISGR010000122.1 GCA_031262995.1 Prevotellaceae bacterium
ATATGATGAGTTTGGCAATCAATGTTTCGTATTGCCCCCAAAGTATCAAGACGCAGCCAATGCTACGGGCTTGGCACAATATGCATATCAATCCAAGTACGACCATCGCAAACGACAAATTGCCAAGAAGCTGCCTGGAGCAGAGTGGATATACTACATCTATGACAAGGCAGACTGTCTGATCTTTACGCAGGACGGTAATCAACAGGCAAAGACTCCCGATGAATGGACGTTTTCCATTCCCGATGCTTTCGGAAGAACCGTACTGACGGGAACCTGCACCAATTCGCTTACCTACACAAGCAATCCGCTGGGAAACACCGTAGTAAAAGCCACTTACTCGGGCGCAAGCACCATGTTGGGATATACAGTCAGCGGCGTCTCGCTGACCAACGCCAAGGTGCTTTCCGCCAGTTACTACGACAACTATTCCTTCCGTTCGCTCTCGGGGTTGAACAACAGCAATCTATCGTATGATACCTCTGCCGGAACGGATTATCAAACCCGATACGGAACCGATAGCAGTGTCTATCAAAACAAAGGTAAACTCACCGGAACGGCGGTTGCACAACTCAACGATGCCACAACCGTGCAATATCTCTATTCCGTACTGTACTACGACCATCGAGGACGCATCATACAGACCAAATCCACGAATCAATTCGCTAACGGGTATGAGAAAGAATACATCGCCTACAACTTCACCGGACAGCCGATCAAGCAAAAGCATATTCACTATAAAGGCAGCGGTACCGCAATCACCGAAGAGTACACCTATACTTATGACCAGGCAGGGCGACTGCTCACCACCAAACATAAATTGGACAGCGGTTCGGAGCAATTCTTGGTCAACAATGTGTACGACGACTTGGGACGGTTGAGCGAAAACAAACGCAACAACGTCACGGCACTCAAGAGCACCTTCACCTACAACGTTCGTTCGTGGCTCAAGACCATCACCGGCACGCGGTTTAATGAAACGCTCTACTACAATGATACCTATTCCGGAAGCACTGCCCGATATAACGGCAATGTCGGTGCCATGACATGGAAGAGCGGAAGTGAAACTACCCTGCGCGGTTATACCTTTACGTACGACAATCTCTCCCGACTCACCGCAGCTGTCTATAAAGAAGGAAGTACCGACTACAATACAAGGTACGGCACTTCGTACACCTACGATAAACACGGGAATATTGCCACCTTGCAACGTTACGGAAATACCAGTGCAAGCGCTTTCGGAGTAATCGACAACCTGACTATGAGCTACACGGGCAATCAACTCACCGGCGTTACCGAGGCGCAATCAGATCCCCCCGGAATCGGGCAGAATCAGTCGAACGACTTCCGCCCTGTCACAACCAGCGAAACAAAGTATCTCTACGATACCAACGGCAACCGCACCAAAGATTTAAACCAGAAAATTAGCAACATAACGTATAATCTCCTAAATTTGCCCCGCACGCTTACCATCGACAATCAAATCAATCAGTACGTCTATGCGGCTGACGGAACCAAGTTGACGGCGATACACGGAAGCGGCAGCGCACAAGTAACCACTCAATACGCAGGAAACATGGTTTACGAGAACAATACTTTGAAGCGTATCTTGGTAGATGGCGGGTACATTGAAAACGGTACCTACTATTACTACCTGCAAGACCACTTGGGCAACAACCGCGTGGTGGCGAATGCGAGTGGCACTGTTCAGCAGGTCAATCACTACTACCCGTACGGCATGCTCTTCGGAACGGATGTTACCACTTCCGGTCAGCCGTATAAGTACGGCGGCAAAGAGTTCGACGGAGACAAGAATCTCTTTTGGAGTGATTTCCATGCGAGACAGTATTACGGCACAGTGCCCGGATTTACAACGATGGATCCGCTGGCGGAGAAGTATTATTCGACAAGTCCGTATGCGTACGTGGCGGGGAATCCGATAAAGTATGTGGATTTGAGAGGAGATAGTTTGACGCTCGCTGGTTCAAATACCCAAGATGCCATTATGGCTATATACAATGGGCTGGCTGACGGTACCAATATTACGATGAAATTTAATAATGGTGTATTAGATCCAAGTTCAATAGCCAAACAGGCTCAAAACACATCAGACTTCTTCTTGCAAGATTTATATGAAATAGCGACCAATGAGAATATGGTTGAATTGTCGATCACGGATAAGATGAAAGGGAAAAGAGAAGGTGAAGTGTTTACAGCGCCATTTGATGATGATACCAAGAATTATCCTGATGATGAAAAACAGCTTATAAAAGATGGGAAACCTGTTGGTCGTTATATCAGTGGAAATTTGGGACAAACGGTTATACCCGAAAAAGGTTCGGCAAATAGAAACATCAGGATAATCATCAACTCAAAAGGGACGCTTAACCATAGAACCGTAGGCATAGCCCATGAGTTTGGACATGCCATCCTTTACATGAGGGGGCTGCCTTATTGGCATCCTCTAAAAGAGGTTGATAAGTTTATTTATGACCTACGTACCACAATAATGTCAAGGAGATTAGGATATGATTACTAAATATTTAAGATATATGGCTGTGTGGTCATATTTCCTGATAAGCTCATGTGGAACTTATCAAATACCCAAGGATGCATTATACGATATTGAGGGCAGACCTCTTCTCTATACAGCAGGGACATCACAATTTTATGTAAAAGAGGACGGAACTCGCGTAAAAATACCACTTCCCCTGAAGAAAGACATTGAATTTAATGGAGGGAAGGATTCCCTAAAATCTTATATGAATCATCTGTACTATTATGGTCCGGCTTATGACCCTACCCTTCCTGATTTTAATTACAATGAAAGCTATTATATTCTATTTGACAATGACCTTAACATCATCGAAGTCCGGAAAGCGAAAAAACGACCTCATGCCTCGGAATATTATGACCGGATATTTATTGATGGTTTGAAGAAATCCAAGAACATGTGGCATAAGATTATTGAGGGAAGAAAGTGGTATGTCGCCTTAGTCTCATATAGAGTCTTTTAATTGGCAACAAGTTTGTGTTTTGCTTAGCCCCAAACAAATAGAAGTGCATCCCGTCGGTCTATTATTGTAGGCAGGCGGGATGCCTTGTTCTTTATAATGCCGCTATGTTTTTCATACACTATCTGAAGAATTAGTCTGCTTTAAGACTTCGGTCGGGTTTATATTTCCTGACCTCATTGCTTTGCTTCGCCATCGCATAGCGCTCAATGCGGCAAAAAACATCACAACGATTGGCGTCAAGCTGCCTGCGAGTTGGAAGTTACACACATAGAAGCTGTTCATTACTAACAAACATCAGCCGATAAAGCCTTTGTCCGACATCAAGGATAGGAAAAGAATTAGGAAGGGGGCATTGACCGAAATCAGAAGGTTTGTTTACTTTTGATTTTGGCTATTGTCAGCTGATTCTTGCTCCATTTTTTTTGTTTCAACACAAGAATCGCTGATTCCTTTAACAATACTTTTATATTGAGACAAGAATCAATGATTCCCTTAACAAAACTTTTATATTGAGGCAAGAATTGCTGATTCCTTTAACAAAACTTTTATCTTGGTGCAAGAATCACCTGATTCCTTTCACAATACTTTTATTTTGAAGCAAGAATCAGGTGATTCCTGCGCTGAAATTTTTGTATTGGTGGAAATGCAGCAGCAACGCCTTCTATTTCGCTGGGCTATGAAGCGGACTTCCGGTTTCTATGACGTTTCCCGTCATCTTTTACCAATTGATGTGCGTTCATCACTTTATCGAAATTCTTACTTGATTCATCGCACAAAAAGAAAATTGTTGTAACTTCATCAGCGGTTGGCATAATGAATTAATTGATGAGTTTGTATTTTGTTTGACACCATAAAAGTACTCATAATTAATGAATTATGCCAATCTTATAAGCAAACACTTACGTCGAACTCACGTTAAATAGAAGGTACCCACGGTTTGTGAGTAGAGGTACTCCAGGTTCTGGAGTAGAGGTACTCCGGCTTCGGGAGTAGGAGTACTCCGGCTTCGGGAGTAAGATAATTGCGGATAATTCTCAAAAAAAGATAGCTAAATGCTTGCACATAGAATAAATGTATTACATTTGCGCCCAATTCGAAACAAAAAGAAACAGAAAGCATGAATTTGTTTACATATACATATCAGTTCTTCTTTTACTTTTACTTTAGCCACAAAGTAGAGCGGGAGTTTGTATGTGTCAAGTGACAGTGATGCTTAAGAACTGAATCAAAAGGAACCAATAGATAAAGGAAGAATCCCGCTCCATCCTGCATGGAACGGGATTCTTTCGTATGTTGCCCGTAGACATCAATTAATCGAACGATAATGAAGACAGTAGCCATCCAAGGAACATTAGGCTCGTATCACGACATTGCAGCGCACAACTACTTCGGCGCCGGCGAAGAGATAGAGCTGATTTGCTGCAACACCTTCGAGGAGGTTTTCTCTGCCATAGCCGGAGACAGCCGCACCATCGGCATGCTGGCAATCGAGAACACCATTGCCGGCAGTTTGCTGCACAACTATGAACTGCTCCGCCAAAGCGGTACGCAAATCACAGGCGAATACAAACTGCGCATCTCGCACTGCTGCGTCTGCCTGCCCGACGACGATTGGGACGACATCGCGGAGGTCAACTCCCACCCCATCGCCCTGATGCAATGCCGCGACTTCCTCGCCGTCCATCCCACGTGGAAGGTGGTAGAGACCGACGACACCGCACTCAGCGCCGAAATCATCCAACAGAAGAACCTGCGCGGACATGCTGCCATCTGCTCGCGTGCCGCCGCCCAACGCTACGGCATGAAGATTCTGCAAGAGGGCATCGAGACCAACAAACACAACTTCACCCGCTTCCTGGTCGTGGCAGACCCGTGGCAGGTGGACGAACTACAACGGCAGCCCGACCTCCACACCGACAAAGCCAGCATCGTGTTCACCCTGCCGCACACCGAAGGCAGCCTGTCGCAGGTGCTCTCCATCCTGTCGTTTTACAACATCAACCTCACCAAGATACAGTCGCTGCCCATCATCGGACGAGAGTGGGAATACCAGTTCTACGTAGACGTGGCGTTCAACAACCTGCTGCGCTACAAGCAGTCCGTAGCCGCCATCACCCCGCTGACCAAGGAACTCAAAATATTAGGAGAATATGCAGAAGGAAAATCAAACCTGTAAACAGATAACGCCTGCCGCCCGGCTCGACAGCGTGAGTGAATATTACTTCTCGCGCAAGCTCAAAGAGGTGGCACAGCTGAATGCCGCAGGCAAGGATATCATCAGCCTCGGCGTGGGAAGTCCCGACATGCCCCCCTCGGAGGCTACCGTCCGGACGCTGTGTGCACAGGCACACAACAGCGGTGGACACGGCTATCAGCCCTACAACGGCATCCCTGCGTTGCGTGCCGCCTTTGCCCGCTGGTACGACAGGTGGTACGGCGCAACGCTGAATCCCGACAATGAGATACTGCCGCTCATCGGTTCCAAGGAGGGCATCCTGCATGTCACGCTTGCCTTCGTCAATCCGGGCGAGCAGGTGTTGGTGCCCAATCCCGGCTACCCCACCTACACCTCGCTGAGCCGGTTGCTGGGCGCCGAGGTGGTGCCCTACAACCTGAAGGAAGAGAACGGCTGGATGCCCGACCGCGAAGAGCTGGAACGCCTCGACACCCGCAACGTGAAGCTGATGTGGGTCAACTACCCCCACATGCCTACCGGCACCAACGCCACCCCCGCACTCTACGAATGGCTGGTCGGCTTTGCCCGCAGGCGGGGCATTGTCATCGTCAACGACAATCCGTACAGCTTCATCCTGAACGACCGACCGCTGAGCATACTCACCGTACCCGGCGCACGCGACTGCTGCATCGAGCTGAACTCCCTCAGCAAGAGCCACAACATGCCCGGATGGCGCGTCGGCATGCTGGCATCCAACGCCGCCTTTGTGAGCTACATCCTCAAGGTGAAGAGCAACATCGACAGCGGCATGTTCGGTGCCCTGCAACAAGCTGCCGCCACAGCGCTCGATGCCGAACGGGCATGGTACGAAGGCAACAACGCCAACTATCGCCGCCGCCGCCGGCTGGCAGGTGAAATCATGCAGGCGCTGGGCTGTACGTTCGACGAGCGGCAAACGGGCATGTTCCTCTGGGGACGCATCCCCGACCGATATGCCGACGTAGAGCAGCTCACCGAACGGGTACTGCACGAGGCACGGGTGTTTGTGGTGCCCGGATTCATCTTCGGCAGCAACGGCGCACGCCACATACGCCTCTCGCTCTGCTGCAAGGAAGAGCGGCTGGCGGAAGCATTGCAAAGAATTCAAGCGCTCAATCTTCAATAATCAATACTTTACACGATACAGTTATGGACATAGAATCTATTTTGCTTCCCGGCATAGCGCCGGAGCGACCCCTCGTCATTGCAGGTCCTTGCAGCGCCGAGACCGAAGAACAGGTAATGACTACAGCCGCAGCGCTGGCAGACAAAGGCATCCGGATATTCCGCGCCGGCATCTGGAAACCCCGCACCAAGCCGGGCGGGTTCGAAGGCATCGGTGTGGAAGGGCTTGCCTGGCTCAAGCGTGTCAAGCGCGAAACGGGCATGTACGTCTCTACCGAGGTAGCCACCGCCAAGCACGTGTTCGAAAGCCTCAAAGCCGGCATCGACATGTTGTGGATAGGCGCACGCACCACAGCCAACCCCTTTGCCATGCAGGAGATTGCCGACGCTTTGCAAGGCGTGGACATCCCCGTGCTGGTGAAGAACCCCGTCAACCCCGACCTCGAGCTGTGGATTGGCGCCGTCGAACGCATCTACAACGCCGGTCTGCACCGCATCGCCGTCATTCACCGCGGCTTCAGCTCGTCCGACAAAAACATCTACCGGAACATGCCGCAGTGGCACATCCCCATCGAGCTGCGCCGACGCATCCCCAGCCTGCCCATCATCTGCGACCCCAGTCACATCGGCGGCAAGCGCGAGCTGATTGCCTCCCTCTCGCAGCAAGCCATGGACTTGGGCTTCGACGGACTCATCATCGAATCGCACTGCAACCCCGACTGCGCATGGAGCGATGCCGCCCAGCAAATCACCCCCGATGTGCTGGACTACATACTCAACCTGCTTGTCATCCGCAAGGAGACGCAAAGCACCGAACCCCTGAGCCAACTGCGCAAGCAGATCGACGAATGCGACAACAACCTGATGCAGATTCTGGGCAAACGCATGCGCATCTCCCGTGAAATCGGACTCTTCAAGAAGGAACACGACATGACCGTGCTGCAAACCGGCAGGTATTCCGAGATTCTGGACAAGCGAGGCATACAGGGCGTAGAGATGGGAATGGATGCCGAGTTCGTCAAGAAGGTGTTCGAAGCGATACACGAAGAGAGCGTACGCCAACAGTTAATGTGTTAATGCAACGATAAGACAATGAAAATATTGATTCTCGGAGCCGGCAAGATGGGTTCCTTCTTCACCGATTTGCTGAGCTTTCAGCACGAAACAGCCGTGTACGACACCAATCCGCACCAACTGCGCTTTGTGTACAACACCTACCGCTTCACCACACCCGACGAAATCAAAGCGTTTGCCCCCGAGCTGGTCATCAACGCCGTTACGGTGAAGTACACACTGGATGCTTTCCGGCAAGTGCTGCCACTGCTGCCCCGCGATTGCATCATCAGCGACATCGCCTCCGTCAAGACCGGACTGAAACGGTTCTATCAGGAGAGCGGCTTCCGCTATGTCTCTTCACATCCCATGTTCGGTCCTACATTCGCCAGCCTGAGCAACCTGGGCAACGAGAACGCCATCATCATCACCGAGGGCGACCACCTGGGACGCATCTTCTTCAAAGACCTCTACCAGTCGCTGAAGCTGAGCATCTTTGAGTATTCGTTCGACGAACACGACGACACCGTGGCATACTCGCTCTCCATTCCCTTTGTCTCTACATTGGTATTTGCAGCCGTCATGAAGCCGCAGGAAGCGCCGGGCACCACCTTCAAGAAGCACATGACCATTGCCCGCGGACTGCTGAGCGAAGACGACTACCTGCTGCAAGAGATACTTTTCAACCCGCGCACTCCCTCGCAGGTAGAAAATATCCGACGGGAACTGAAGCAATTACTGGAGATTATCAGCGACAAAGACGCCGACGGCATGAAGCGGTATTTGACAAAAATAAGGGAGAAGATAAAGTGAGGCAGACAAATAATACCTACTTTTGCCGCCATATACACCCCCTGAGATGAAAATTAAATTCATTAGCCTTGCCAGCGGAAGTAGCGGCAACTGTTACTATATAGGTACGGAAACGTACGGAATATTGGTTGACGCAGGCATTCCGGTACGCTCCATCAAGAAGAAACTGAAAGAGGCAGGCATTGAGATGGAGCGCATCCGGGCTGTCTTCATCACACACGACCACACCGACCATATCAAAGGCGTAGGCGGACTGGGAGAAAAGCTGAACATCCCTGTCTACGCCACCAAGCTGGTGCACGAGGGCATCAGCCGCTGCCACTGCGTGACCGACCACCTGCTTACCTCTGCCTGTTACCTGCGCAAAGAGGAGCCGGTACAGGTGGCTGACTTCTGCGTCGAAGCATTCGAAGTGCCCCATGACGGAACCGACAACGTGGGCTACTGCATCGAGATAGACGGACGGGCATTTGTCTTCCTGACCGATCTGGGCAAGATTACCCCCACAGCCGCCCGGTTTATCCAACGGGCAAACTACCTGATACTGGAAGCCAACTACGACATAGACATGCTGCAACAAGGCTCCTATCCCCGCTACCTCAAAGAACGCATCAGCAGCGGAATCGGGCACCTGAGCAACCGGGCTGCCGCCGAATGTCTTGCCGACCACTTCCCGCCCGACCTGCAAGCCGTCTGGCTCTGCCACCTGAGCAAAGACAACAACCATCCCGACCTGGCATACAAAACCGTAGAAGAGCACCTGAAAGAACGGGGCATCATCGTGGGGAAAGATGTACAACTGTGTGCCCTCAAACGGAATACCTCCTCCGAACCCTACCTGTTCGACACAAACACATAGCCCTCCGGAACCGGAAACCGACACCCTCCGCATGAATCAAAAAAAAGATAAAAACCCCATGTCATACAAACTCTATCAGTATCTTTGCGCCCACTTATGAGACGTTTCCTACTGACATACATCATCTTGACCACTTGTAGTGTGCTTGCCATGCAGGCACAGCAACAACTGATCAACCCCACTGCGCCGGGACGAGACCGATACGGCAATCAGATTGACCCGTCCACACAACCGGACAGCCTGGGCAGCGGAAACAACATACAAAGCCTTCCACCCAAGCTCTACATGTGGCACCTGAGCGAAACACTGGGCACCCGAACCATCATGCCCGCCGATACTGCCGCATTGGACTATCAGAACACCAATCTGGTGGAAGGGATGAGGGGACACTACAACTACCTGGGCAACTTAGGCTCGCCCCGCCAGTCGCGCATCTTCTTCGAACGCGACGACAACTATCCCACCATCTTCCTGGCGCCCCTCTCCCAGTTCTACTTCCGTCCCGACCAGCTCAACTTCACCAACAGCAACGTACCCTATACCAACCTGACCTACTACAAAGCCGGCGACAAGCTGAGCGGCGAAGAGCGATTCAAACCCTACTTCTCCGTCAACGTCAACAAACAACTGGCGTTCGGCTTCAACATCGACTACCTGTACGGACGGGGACAGTACGCCAATCAGTCTACCGCTTACTTCAACGGCGGTCTCTTTGCCAGCTACATCGGCGAACGTTACCAGCTGCAAGCCACCTACAACAACTTCTACATGAAGACCAACGAGAACGGCGGCATCACCGACGACAACTACATCACCCACCCCGAAGAGATGGCACAGGGCGCCAAGCAATACGAAGCCTCCAACATCCCCGTGCGGCGGGAACAAACCACCAACCGCAACCAGCACTTCTATGTCTACCTGACACACCGCTACCGCATGGGATTCAAGCGGTGGATCAAGAAGAGCACCGGTGAAGAGGTCAGCCGCGAAGAGAAAGCCTCCATACGCAAAGAGCGGGAAGAGCAGGAACGGCAAAGGCAACAACGCAACAGCCGGCAACGCGCCGACAGCACACGAACGGATTCACTCAACACCGTCCTGCCGACCGATGCCCTGGCAGCAATGTCCGATTCGCTCAATCCGGCAGTACCCGATTTGAGCGGCAGGAAGGCAGTGCCCGATTCGGTCGGCAGGAACAGACCGGCACGCTCCCTTCCGCCCCCTCCCACCGCCGACGGCGATTCCATCACCGAAGAGTTTATCCCCGTCACCAGCATCATCCACACCTTCAAGATAGCGCGTTCATACCGCCGCTACCAAGCCAACAACGAACCCGACACGCTCTACGCCGACCCGCCCTACGTCAACACCAACAGCTCGTTCAGCCGCGACACCACCACTGCCTTCAGCGTAAAGAACGTGTTGGGACTGGCGCTGCTCGAGGGATTCAACAAATACGCCCGGGCAGGACTGACCGCCTACATCTCGCACAAGTACAGCCGCTACACCCTGATGAACAAAGACAGCGCCGCCCTGCAACGCTACGACGAACAGGAGATTTTCGTGGGCGGCGAGCTTGCCAAACGACAAGGCAAGACCCTGCACTACACCATCGACGGCGAAGTGGGCATCATGGGCAAAGCGCTGGGACAGTTCACGGTCAACGGACATGCCGACCTCAACTTCCGGTTGGGCAAAGACACCGTCAGCTTTGCCGCACACGGATACATCAAGAACACACTCCCCTCGTTCTACATGCGCCACTATCACTCCAATCACTTCTTTTGGGACAACGACGACATGGGCAAGGAGATGCGTACCCGGCTGGAGGGCGAACTGAACATCGAACACTGGCGCACACACCTGCGTGCCGGCGTAGAGAACATCAAGAACTACACCTACTTCAATCAGCAAGCCTTGCCCGAACAGTACGGCGGCAACATACAGGTGCTCACTGCCACGCTCAGACAGGACTTCAAAGTAGGCATACTGCATTGGGACAACGAAGTGACCTGGCAGAAATCGAGCGACATGACCCGGCTGCCACTGCCCGAGCTGTCGGTCTACTCCAACCTCTACCTGCTCACCAAGCTGGCGAAGAAGGTGCTCACCGTGCAACTCGGCGCCGACGTGCGTTACTTCAGCAAGTACTACGCGCCCGATTATGAGCCTGCCACCCAGCAGTTCCACCTGCAAGCCGGCGACCGCCGCGTGGAGATCGGCGGATACCCCATCGTCAACGTCTACGCCAACCTGCAACTGAAACGCACGCGCTTCTTCCTGATGATGTCGCACGTCAATCAGGGCATGGGCGCGCGCAACTACTTCCTCGTGCCCCACTACCCCATCAATCCCCGCATGCTCAAGCTGGGCGTCTCGTGGAACTTCTACGATTAAGCACCGCCCTGTAACCCGTCTGTTTGTGAGCCATGGCAACAACGAAAAACCACTACTGGAAATACTTCGCCCTGTGTCTGGCAGGCGCCATCGTCTACACGTTCGTCTTCGGGCGGAAAGAGGCACCGCAACCGTCGCCGCGCGACTATCCCGCCATCGCACGGGAGGGGGTGTTGCGCGCCGCAACCGAATACAACTCCATCAGCTACTACGTCGACGGCGATACGCTCTCGGGCTTCTACTACGAGCTGATACACTCCTTTGCCCGACACCACCGCTGGCGCCTCGAGCTTACCCCCGAGATGAGCATCCGCACCCGCCTGAGCGGGCTGGCGACGGGGAAGTTCGATGTGATTGCCTACGGCATCCCCACCACCAACGAGCTGAAAGATTCGCTGCTGCTCACCATCCCCATCGTACGCCACAAACAGGTGCTGGTGCAACGCAAAGCCGCCTCGCCCGCCGACAGCCTGTTCGTCAAGAGTCAGCTGGAGCTGGCAGGACGCACGCTGCACGTGGTCGAAGGCTCGCCTGCCATCCTCCGCATCCGCAACCTCTCGCGGGAGATTGCCGACACCATTTACGTATCGGAAGTGAGTCACTACGGTCCCGAACAGCTCGTCGCAATGGTTGCGCACGGAGACATCGACTATGCCGTGTGCGACGAGCACATCGCCCGTGCCCTTGCCGACAGCATGCCGCAGATAGACATCAACACCGACATCAGCTTTACGCAACTCTATTCGTGGGGAGTAAGCAAGCAGTCGCCCATCCTGCTCGACAGCCTCAACCATTGGCTCGAAACATACATGCGGAGCGATACTTACCGGCAACTGTACAGGCGGTACCACCGCTCCCAATGAGCGAACTGCTTTAACCCAACACCCGGGCTACCTTATCCTAACGCTCAGACTACCTTATCCCAACGCTTAGACTACCTTAGCGAACGACTTTGATATAGTCATATCAAACACCGTGATATAGTCATATCAAACACCGTGATATGGTCATATCAAACACCGTGATATGGTCATATCAAACACCGTGATATGGTCATATCAAGCACCGTGATATAGTCATATCAAAGTCGTTTGCTAAGGTAGGGGCGCATTACGCTACGGAAGAGGTAATGGTCGGCATTGTCTTACAACGAACTCACGTTAAATACCGGCAAGGGCACCCAGATAAAAGGGGGCTTTTGCACGCATCCGACAAAAAAGATGTATTTTTGCACGCATAATTAACTCAAGTTTATCAATAGAGACAGCAAACAAAAGCCGGATGCTTCGAAACAACAATCCAACGTAATGACAAACGAAACAACCCAACATACACTACTTGAATCTATTGCCTACCCCGAAGATCTGCGCAAGCTCCGCACGGATCAACTGCCGGAAGTATGCAATGAACTGCGAAAGGACATCATCAAGGAACTGTCGTGCAACCCCGGACATTTTGCCGCCAGCCTGGGTACGGTAGAACTCACCGTCGCCCTGCATTACGTGTTCAACACCCCTTACGACCGCATCGTGTGGGATGTAGGACACCAGGCTTACGGGCACAAGATACTCACCGGTCGCCGCGAAGCCTTCTCCACCAACCGAAAGTTCAAAGGCATCCGCCCCTTCCCCTCCCCCGACGAAAGCGAATATGACACCTTTGCCTGCGGACATGCTTCCAACGCCATCTCCGCAGCGCTGGGCATGGCGGTGGCTGCTGCCGAGAAAGGGGAAAAAGAGCGACACGTCGTGGCTGTCATCGGCGACGGAAGCATGAGCGGCGGACTGGCTTTTGAAGGACTCAACAACGTATCTGCCATCCCCAACAACCTGCTCATCATACTCAACGACAACGACATGTCGATCGACCGCAGCGTGGGAGGAATGAAGCAGTACCTCTTCAACCTCACCACCTCCCGACGCTACAACAAGCTGCGCTACAACGCTTCGCGCATCCTGTTCAAACTGAAGATTCTGAACGAGGAACGCCGAAAAGCACTCATCCGCTTTGCCAACAGCCTCAAGTCGATGGCTGCCCTGCAACAGAATATCTTCGAGGGGATGAACATCCGATACTTCGGTCCCGTAGACGGACACAACGTGAAAAACGTTGCCCGCATCCTGCGCGACATCAAAGAGATGCAGGGACCCAAGATTCTGCACCTGCACACCGTCAAAGGCAAAGGGTTCGCCCCTGCCGAGAAGAACCCCGGCATCTGGCACGCTCCCGGCAAGTTCAACCCCCGAACAGGCGAACGCATCACCGCCGACACCTGCAACCAACCCCCGCTCTATCAGGATGTGTTCGGCGAGACCTTGGTGGAGCTGGCACAGCAGAACCCCCGCATCGTAGGCGTGACACCCGCCATGCCCACCGGCTGCTCCATGAACATGCTCATGGAAGCGATGCCCGACCGGGCTTTCGACGTAGGCATTGCCGAAGGACACGCTGCCACCTTCTCGGGCGGCATGGCTAAAGACGGGCTGCAACCGTTCTGCAACATCTACTCCTCGTTTATGCAACGGGCTTACGACAATGTGATCCACGACATCGCCCTGCTCCGACTGCCCGTCGTACTCTGCCTCGACCGCGCCGGCTTGGTGGGCGAAGACGGACCGACCCACCACGGCGTGTTCGACCTGGCATACTTCCGCCCTGTTCCCAACCTCACCATCGCTTCGCCCCTGAACGAACACGAGCTGCGCCGGCTCATGTACACCGCCCAGTTGCCCGATCAGGGGACATTCGTCATCCGCTATCCCCGCGGTCGGGGGGTATGCACCGACTGGAAATGTCCGCTCGAAGCGGTTCCCGTAGGCAAGGGACAAAAGCTGAAAGCAGGAACCGACCTGGCAGTGATTACGCTGGGGCCGATAGGCAACATCGCCGCCCATGCCATTGCCCGTGCCGAACAGGAGAAAGGCATCAGCATTGCCCACTACGACCTGCGCTTCCTCAAGCCGCTCGACGAAGCGTTGCTGCACGAAGCCGGCAAGTCATTCAAGCGCATTGTCACCGTAGAAGACGGCGTATGCAAAGGAGGCATGGGCAGCGCCGTGCTGGAGTTTATGGCAGACAACGGCTACACGCCGCAAGTCACCCGCATCGGTGTGCCCGACCAGTTTGTGGAGCACGGCACCATCCCCCAGCTGTACCATTTGTGCGGCATGGACGAAGAGGGGATTTACGACTGTTTATGAACATTCTCCGGTTATCGGGCGTTCTAAGGTTTTCTGTGATAGACGATTAACAGTTTATTGACCCCATAACCATTGACAAGATGATAAAAAAGTTACTATTCCCATCCAAACCCGATTCAGCCGGTGCATCGGCACTGTTGCTGTTGGCACGCATCGCCTTCGGACTGCTGTTTATGAGTCACGGCATTCAGAAATGGATGAGCTTCCAAGACCTTTCGGCATCGTTTCCCGACCCGCTGGGAGTGGGACATTCGCTCTCGCTCATGCTGGCAATCTTCGGAGAACTGGCTTGCTCCCTCGCTTTTATCGGCGGCATCCTGTATCGCCTCGCCATGATTCCCATGATATTCACCATGTGCATGGCATACTTCGTGATACACGGAAGCGACCCGTTTGCCGTCAAGGAGATGGCATTGGTTTATCTGATCATATTCGTGCTGATGTACCTCGCCGGACCCGGCAAGTACTCTATCGACCACTGGATAGGCAGGTTCTTGAATCAGAAAGGATAGCCCACCGCAAAGTGGAAAGCGAAATCGCGACCGAAGCGGGGACGGAGGATCGGATACCTTCCTTTCCCGCTTTCGTACATCGGATTGACGGCTTTCATACCCCCGTCAAAACGCAATACAAAGAAATCCAAGTCGAGCCGTAGCCCCACCCCGTAGGCTACGGCTATCTGTTTGTAGAACTGATTGAGGCGGAAGCGCCCTCCCTGCTGACTGTCGTAATCGCGAATCGTCCAGATGTTGCCCGCATCAATAAAGAGAGCGCCGCGAAACTTCCAGAACAGGCGGGTGCGGTATTCCACCGAAGCATCCAGCTTGATGTCGCCCGACTGATTCAGAAAGTTCCCGTCGCCGGCAAACGAACCCGGACCCAGGCTGCGCACCGACCAGCCGCGCACACTGTTGGCGCCGCCGGAGAAGTAACGTTTTTCAAACGGGACAACCGATGCGTTGCCGTAAGGGACAGCTATCCCCGCCGCAAAGTGCAGTGCGATGGAGTTGCGACTGTCTATCATCAGGTTGGTGGCGTAGTCGAAATCACCTTTCAGGTATTGGGCGTAGGGAATGTTGAGCAGCGTATATTCACCGGCATCATTCTTTTTCAGCTTCAATGTCTTGGAGAGGGCAAACAACAGGTTGCCTGCCGATTCGAAATTGACCCGAACGCTGTACGCATTGCCCGTCAGCGTATTGTTAGCCAAAGCACGCCCCGCACTGTTGTAGACATAGGTATAACCGGTACGCACAATGAAGCGGTCTTCGTAATTGTACTTCAGGATGTAGTTCTGGTCGTTGTTCAGGTATTTATCCTTAAAGTCGTCATCGATTTGGGGCATATAGAGGTAATTCACATCGAGCAAGTCGATGCGGTGCTGCGAATGCAACCGTTGAAGCCCCCACCGGTAGCTCCACGATGCCGACGCCACAATGCGGGTAAACTCCGGACGAAGCTGATAGTTGTATTGCAACCCGAATTCGGTGGTAGCCCGGATGCGGCGGCGGAAGTCGTTCGACAGAAACGGAAAAAGAAAGCGCGGGAAATTGATGCTGGTTTCGGCGCCCAGCTCGGTGTAGTTGTCTTGCCCGTAACTGCTTTGCAATCCCGACACCGCTTCGTAGGCGCCGCGCAGCTTGATCAGAAAGGACTCCGAACCGCGAAACACATTGCGGTTTGTAAACGAAACGGAGGCGGCAGCGCCCAAATCGCCTGCCGAGTTCGTCCCTTCCAGCTCGAACGACACCGACTGGTGCTTGTTTCTGGTCAACATCACGTAGGCATTCAGCAACAAGCTGTCGCCCACCTGCGATTCGAAGAAGCGAATATTGGTGTATTTCAGCACCGGCAAGCGCGAAAAGTTGGCATACGTGCGCTGCACATCCTGCTCGTTATAGGGTTTCCCCGGCGCAATACTCAGGTTGTTGAGCAGCACCTTGGGGCGTAGAAAGAGCTTGTCCGTATAGTAGATGGGGAAGCCGCGATAGTGCACGGAGTCGTTCACCTCGGTGCTGCTGAGCGCCGACGACTGCATCACGTTATAGTCGGTGATGAAATTGACCTTCCCGATGAAATATTGCGGATGTCGGCGAAGCTCCTCGCCCGCATGTTGCCGGTAGCGCGTCAGGTGCAGGGTCAGGTCAACCTGATACGACCCCCTCACGGTGTCGGCAGTGTAGGTGATGTAATCTTTGTTGAAGCGATAGAACCCGTTACTCAGCAGGTTGGAGGTGATGCGCTGGCGTTCGGCGTTCAGCACATTGATGTCGAAGACCATGCCCGACCTGAGCTTCGTTTCCGCCGAATCGCGCTGCAAGTAAGGCACCAGACAGCTATCCTGCACATCATAACGCAGGTGACGCACCATGTAGGGTCTGCCGGTAGTAATCTTATAAGTCAAATCCATCTTCTTCTTGTGTACCACCGCGACACGCTCCACCGACGCACCCATATACCCCATATTGTGCAACGCTTTCGTCATCTCCTCGCTCGAGCGGAAAGCATCGTCCAGGCTGTATATCACGGGTGCATCCCCCATCCGGCGCAACATCTTGTTGTACCACCGGATTGAATCTCGTCCCGACCAGTTATAAATATACAGCTGGGTATTGAGCAGGTTGAACCATCGGGGGTTGGGATTTTGACGGACATACATGGACAGGCTCGACGGCTTTACCTGTTTATTGTCCGTCTTGATGTGTACCTTATCGAGCAGAAAAGCACCCTCCGGCACATATTTGGTGGTAGTGCAGGAAGCCACCAGCAGGATGCAGAGCAACCAAACGTATTGTAAACGAAGCTTCATCTCAGTATGTACACAAATTTGCCCGCAAAGATAACCTATTTTTCAAAATCAGGGCAACTGCACCGGAGGTAATCAGCATATTTACGGTTGATTTGTGGAAGACGATGTGTCTTCCGAGGCGAAGACGGTGCGTCTTTCGAGGGGAAGACGATGCGTCTTCCGAGGCGAAGACGGTGCGTCTTCCGAGGCGAAGACGGTGCGTCTTCCGAGGCGAAGACGATGCGTCTTCCGAGGCGAAGACGGTGCGTCTTCCGAGGGGAAGACGGTTCGTCTTCCGAGGCGGAGACGATGCGTCTCCCGAGGCGAACTCCATGATATTGTTTGACCATATCAGATTTATGTTTACTTTTGCCGCCGATAATTAGTCGGCATTATGGCATTGAGCAAGAACCGCATCAAATTCATCCGATCGCTGGAACTAAAGAAGCACCGAAAAAGCGAACACCTCTTCCTGGCTGAAGGGAGCAAGTTGGTAGGCGATTTGCTGGGACACTTTCCCTGTCGCTTTCTTGTGGCAACGGAGGAGTGGCTGGCACAGCACAGGGAAGCCGTGGCTTCACCGGGCAAAACAGGTTCGATGCCCGAAGAGATTATTGCGGCTTCGGAAGAAGAGCTGATACGCGCCAGCTTGCTCAAGTCGCCCCAACAGGTGCTGGCAGTGTTCGAACAACCGGAGTTTGCCTCCGACCCCACGGTCATTACCCGTTCCCTCTGTTTGGCGTTAGACGATGTGCAAGACCCCGGTAATCTGGGTACCATCGTCAGGGTGGCAGATTGGTTTGGCATCGAACACATTTTCTGCTCGCCCGGAACAGCCGACATCTTCAATCCGAAAGCCGTCCAAGCCACCATGGGCGGAATAGCCCGCGTGCAACTGCATTACATCCCCTTGTCCGACCTCATCGGTGCGCTGCCGCCGGACACACCCGTTTACGGCACCTTCCTCGACGGAGAGAGCATCTACCGGCACACACTGACCGAACACGGTTTGTTGGTCATGGGCAACGAAGGAAAAGGAATCGGCAAAGAAACGGAACGGTTGATCAACCGCAGACTTTTTATCCCCAATTATCCGGCAGGACGGGCGACCTCCGAATCGCTCAACGTGGCGATTGCTACTGCTGTGGCGTGCGCTGAATTTCGCCGCCGTGCTCTATAGGTTTCAGTATGCGCTCGTCTCTTACCCTCACCGCCGGACTTTGCGTGTTCTTTGTTCCGACGGACGGACTGCCTGTCTTAACAGCCTCTTTCTTGGGTACCACCGACGAATCGGCATGTTGCACTGCCAACGAATCGGCGTGCTGCACCGTCAACGAATCGGTCGCATGATAACGCATCAATGAAAGCGTAT
>JAISGR010000124.1 GCA_031262995.1 Prevotellaceae bacterium
AGATTCTTTTTGATTCCGAGTTTTGAAGTTGTGTGGTCTCTTAGTAAGAGAGCATACAACAATTCTTCATTGCGGCGGCAAATGTAGTGCAATAATCGGTACTTGCAAAATTATCTCAACGGTTTTTCGATACCCCCCCCTTTTCCAGTCCTATCAGGCTGCATGCTCATCGCTAAGGTGCTTGCCGTTTTCGGAACGGCAGGCATAATCTCCTTATTATATACACTGTTTTGGAAGCATGTTTATCCTGCCGGTGCCGGATAAACAGGGATTCGTATGCTCTCTTACTAAGAAACCACACAAATTACTTCTCATCTTGAATAGATTCCCGGCAACATATTCCGAGAGGACAGAGATGCGTAGAGCGCACTCGGTATTGACCGGTCACACACAGAATTTTCCGTTTATCCTTCCGAGTTTTAATCCCGTTTGCGGCTGCTTTGGGTTGCTATTCCGCATGGATTTCTATCGCAATTGTACTGATATTTGATTTTAGGGCTTTATAATCTGCGCTATCCGCGAGATAAAGTTCTATCTTTGTCGGCTTAATGACGTAAATGCAGATTAGTAATGAATAAATGTATTTTGACACAGGCGGCAGCCATGGATCACTTCTGTGTGACGGAAGAGGCGCTGCGGCAGGTGCTCACCACCGCACTCGAAAAGGGGGGCGACTATGCCGACCTCTACTTCGAACACACCTTTAATAATAGTGTCAGCCTGATGGACGGGCAGGTCAACTCGTGCAGCTCCAACATTGATTTCGGCATGGGCGTGCGTGTACTGGCAGGCGACCGCACCGGTTACGCCTACGTAGAAGGCATCACGCTCGAAGAGATGTTGCGTGCTGCCCGCACTGCCGCCCGCATTGCCTCGTCGGGCAACGCCGGAGTGCCTGCCGACTGCACCGCGAAGCGCATCGATCACAACCGTTACGCCGTGATAACCCCTTGGGAGGCGGTCGACTTGAAGCAGAAGATGCCTTATCTGCAACGCCTCAACGAACAAATATTCAGCCGCGACAGTCGCGTGTGCAAGGTGCAAGCCAACCTGAGCGACAGCACCAGCCACGTGCTCTTCTTCAACTCCGACGGTGTGAGCTACTATGATTACCGCCCCATGGCGTCGCTGGCAGCCGTCTGCATCATGGAGGAGAACGGACGGATGGAGAACGCCTACGCCGCCCGCTCTTACCGCCAAGGGGTCGAGTTCCTCACCGACGGACTCATCGACACACTGGCGCGCGAAGCCGTCGACCAAACCGCCATCCTCTTCCGCGCCGTGAAGCCCAAAGGGGGAGAGATGCCCGTCGTGATGGGCGCCGGAGGTTCGGGCATTCTGCTGCACGAAGCCATCGGGCACGCGTTCGAAGCCGACTTCAACCGCAAGAACATCTCTATCTTCTCCGACCGGCTGAACAAGCAGGTCTGCAACGAACAGATCAACGTGGTAGACGACGGAACCATCCCTTTCAACCGCGGTTCGATAAACTTCGACGACGAGGGCACCGAAGGGCAGAAGACCTACATCGTGCGGCAAGGCATCCTCACGAACTACCTGCACGACCGCATCAGCGCCCGGCATTACGGCGTCAGCCCCACCGGCAACGGACGGCGCGACACCTTCCGCAACGCCCCCATCCCCCGCATGAGAGCCACCTACATGGAGGCGGGCAATCTGAAGGAGGAAGAGATCATCGGCGCCGTCAAGCAGGGCATCTACGTGGACAACTTTACCAACGGACAGGTGCAGATCGGGGCAGGCGACTTTACCTTCTTCGTCAAGTCGGGCTACCTCATCGAGAACGGACAACTGACGCAACCCATCAAAGACATCAACATCATCGGCAACGGGCCGCAAGCATTGGCGGACATCACGCTGGTGGCAGACAACGCCAAGATCGACAACGGCACCTGGACATGCGGCAAAGACGGACAGTCGTGCCCCGTGACCTGCGGCATGCCATCGGCATTAGTCAGCAAACTAACGGTAGGAGGAGAAAATTGACATGATGACAGCAAGCAACAAGCAATTGGCACAATGGGCGATGGAGTATGCCCTGAAGAACGGCTGTTCCGCAGCCAAAGTAACCCTGTATGCCAGCTCCAACACCTCGTTCGAGCTGCGCGATGCCCGCATCGACCGCCTGCAACAGGCATCGGAGAACGGATTGGGCATCAGCCTCTATGTGGACGGGCGCTACGGCACCTGCTCGACCAACCGTTTAGACCGCAGGGAGCTGGAGACTTTCATCCGGAACGGCATCGCGTCGACCCGCTACCTGGCACCCGACGAGTATCGCGTGCTGCCTCCCCTGGAACGCTGCTACCGCGGCGGGCTGCCCGACTTGCAGCTCAGCGACCCGCAGCTTGCCCGCATCAACCCCGACGAGAAGGTCGCTCTGGCACGCATTGCCGCCGAGGAGGCGCTGGGGCAAGACCCGCGCATCATCTCCGTGGAGAGTGCATACAGCGACGGCGCCAATGCGTCGTACCGGCT
This sequence comes from Prevotellaceae bacterium, assembly GCA_031262995.1. GTDB lineage: Bacteria > Bacteroidota > Bacteroidia > Bacteroidales > Bacteroidaceae > Bacteroides. Next base: position 2,500 of record JAISGR010000124.1, read on the forward strand.
GATGAGCAACGGCTTCGAGGGCGAATCGCAAGCCACCTGGTGTTCGCTGGGGGTTACCGTTTCCATGAAGGGAGCGGGAGAGGCGCGCCCGTCGGACGACTGGTACGAGAACGCGCTCTTTTACGACCGACTGCCCAAGGTCGGACTCGGGCAGACCGCGTTGAAGCGTACCATCGACAAGCTGGGACAGCAGAAAGTGAAGTCGGGCAAATACACCCTCGTGATAGACAGCAACAACGCGGCGCGACTGTTGTCGCCGCTCATCAACGCGCTCTACGGTTCGGCTTTGCAGCAGAAGAACTCCTTCCTGCTCGACAAGCTGGGGCAACAGATCGCCGCCGACAAGCTGATGTTGCTCGACGATCCGCACGTGCCCGGCAGCAACGGGTCGCGCTATTTCGACGGCGAAGGGGTAGCCACCGTGCGCCGCCCCATCATCGAGAACGGCATCCTGCGCACCTATTTCATCGACACCTACAACGCCCTGAAGATGGGGGCGGCGCCTACCATCAGCGCTCCGTCGCGCATCGTGCTGCAACCGGGAGAAGGGAACCTCGACGCCTTGACTGCCGGCGTGTCCCGCGGCATCCTTGTGACCGGGCTGAATGGAGGCAACAGCAACAGCACCACCGGCGACTTCTCTTACGGCATTGAAGGCTTCCTCATCGAGCAGGGCAAGCTCACCCAACCCGTGAACGAAATGAATGTCACCGGCAACCTCCTTACCTTGTGGCAATCGCTCGTCGGCATCGGAAACGATCCCCGACCCGGGCGGAGCTGGATGATACCGTCGCTGGTGTTCGACGGCATAGACTTTAGCGGATTCTGATTGATGGTTGAAGGGAACAGAACTTCTGTCAGCTTCGGAACAGAACTTCTGTCAGCCTCGGAACAAAACTTCTGTCAGCCTCGGAACAGAACTTCTGTTAGCCTCGGAACAAAACTTTTGTTAGCCTCGGTACTAAACTTTAGTAAGCCTCGGTACTAAATGTTTGTTAGCCTCGGAACAGAAAGAGGGTGTGCCTGTCGAAGACACACCCTCAGTTATTTTGTACCGGCATTGTTCCCGTTACGGAAGAATGTCATTTCCCGTCGTGGCATACAGTCCTATCATGTTGCCGGTAAATCCGCCGGCTACGTCGGTAGAGAGGATGTCGCCCGACACGGTGCCGCCCACGTTGGTGAAGGTGGTGCCGTCGGTCGAGTAGCTGAACCGGTATTCGTCGCCGGTGGCTTGTACCTGTAGCGTAACGGACATCTTCTTGAGGTCAATGTTCAGGGGGACGCTTGCCACCACTTTCGAACTGATGCTGCGCCGTTCACCCGCCGTGCGTTCCAGCACGAGGAAGGTCTCCTTGCCTTTGCAGGTGATGCCGAATACGTAGTGCGACCGTTCGCTCTGTACGCAAGTGATGCCTGCCAAATCTTTTTCGGAGAGCGGCTGGTACTTCAGCGTAGTGGTAAACGTGAAGTTGATGTGCTGCTGGCGGTAGAAGAGGGTAGAGGTGGGCGCTACTGCCTTCATGTTCGTCTCGAACGGTGTAATCTGCAAGCCGCCGCCTTTCTTGGCAAGTGAGATGAAGTGTTCGCGTGCACCGCGCAAACCTATCCAGCGATAGTCGAGCGGCAGTGCGGCAAAGTGCTCGGTGTAGGTGAAGTTGCCGTTGGGCAGGAACCCGTTCTGTCCGGTTTGGTTGGTGGCGCCGGCGGGCATCTTCAGCTTGGGTTCGAACGGCACCAAGCCATTGATGAAGACGGGGAACTTACCCGACCAGTCTATCGGCAGGATGAACGTTTCGCGTCCGGTATTCACGCGGCTTTGCTCGTTGGGGCGTACAGCCAGGAAGACGGCGTAGTAGTCGCCCGACGGCGTGCTTACGATGTCGGCATGCCCTGCCCAATCCACCTTGTTCTCGCGGGTGGGGTTGAGGTAGCGTTGGCTCAGGATGGGGTTGTTGGCTGCGGGGATGAAGGGACCGGTTGCGCTCTTGCCCTCGAAGATGACCTCGCTGTGCCAGTCTCCGGTGCCGCCTTCGGCGCACATCAGGTAGTACAGTCCGTCTTTCTTGTAGATATGGGGCGCTTCGATCCAGATAGGCTGCTTGGAGATGTCGACGCCACCGTTGACGATGACCTTGTCGGTGCCGGCGATGACCTGGTCTTTCTCCACGTCATACTCCCAGACCTTAATCACGCGATGTCCTTCGTAGAGTGTTTCACCGGATGCCGGGGCATCGTTGTGCACAATGTACGCCTTGCCGTTGTCGTCGAAGAAGAGGGAGGGGTCGATGCCGTCGAAGTTCATCTTGATGGGGTCGCTCCATCCTTGGAACGGGTCTTTGGTCTTGACCACGATGTTACCGAGTGCGCCGGCAACATCGGTTGTAATCATGTAGAATGTTTCGTTGTGCGGATTGTAGCGGATGGTAGGGGCATAAACGCCGGAGCTGATGCCGGTGTCGGACACCTTGAGTTGCGACTCGCGGTCGAGCACGTGACCAATCTGCTTCCAGTTCACCAGGTCGGTGGAGTGGAAGATGGGTACCCCCGGAAACATAGCAAACGAGGAGCACACTAAGAAGTAGTCGTTGCCCCGCCGACAGATGGAAGGGTCGGGGTAGCATCCCTGCAAGATGGGTGAGTAGAATTCATCTGCCTTCAACGGATTCTTAGTGTACACCTCGTCGTTACCCTGATACACGGCTTGAGTGAATACCGGAGCGTTCTTCACTTTCTTGGCTTTGCCCGACTGGGCACAAGCGGTTATCGCGCCCCCAACTAATAAAAGGGTAGCTGTCAAAACAATCTTTTTCATACCTTAAAAATTATATTATCTGTAGATGAATAACGGACTATTGGTGGTGAGTGGGCAAAAGTAACTGTTTGTTGTCGGTGTGCCAAAGAGATATGTAACAGAAACTTTCGTGTAGGTTTCATGGTACATCAGCGGTGTTACATATTGCTGTACTGGCGTTACATGAGGCGGCGTTTCGGGGGAAGTGCTCCTTATTATCATGATGATTCGTCGGCGGCGAGCTGCCGGCTCAGACGGGGTATTTACAGTTCGTCAATAGAGGTATTTACAGTCAGTCGATAGGAGTATTTACAGTGAGTAAATAGAAGTTTTCTTGTATGAAATAGAACATGCTTCAGTAAGGATAGGCATTATTGACAAGTTTCTGTGCCCTTGCGGTGTGCAGGATTTGATTTTCTTTATATTTGTACCCACTTTGATGAGTATCATTTATAACAACTAAAATGAAAAAGACCATGAAAACAACAGGATGCATTCTCAGTACCGTGTTATTGCTCTCGGCGGCGGCTCTCCCCGCGCATGCCCAAGACACCCTCGTCGTTGGCACGAAGAACGACGGAACACAGCTCAAAGCGCTGTGCTATACCTTTCCACAGCGGATAAGCGATATTGCGCTGAGCGAGAAAGGCGACTACCTGTGCATCAGTTTCCGCGAAACCAAGAAGGATCAGGTCAAGTCGAAAGGCGAACTGGGCTTTTACGACCTTGCCAACCGGCAGCTCTTGTGGAAGCAGCCGTTCAAGTTTACCAATCAGGAGATACGGGCATTGTCCGAAGGGGTACTCACTCGCCATGTCCTCAACAACAAGGTTGTGCTCCGCGGTCGGGAAGGCGGACTGGTTCGCTGGAAAACGAACCTGTATCCCGTGTACCTCTCCGATTCGCTGGGCATCATGATGGGATACGACGGTGGCCCCCAGTCCAAAGCCCTGCGGGCGATGAGTTTGAGGTACGGCAGCAACCTGTGGCGTTTGAAGGTTTCTCACGAACACGGATGGAACGAGGTCGCTCCCCTGAACAATGGCGTAAGTCTGATTGTGGCAGACGACCTGCACAAAATCGACTTCATCAACGGTACGCTACAGACGTATGAAGGCAAAACGGGTGTGCACGATACCCGGGCGATTCTGTTCCAGAGCTTAGCCGCCCTTGCGGGAGTGGGTCTCTCCATCGCTGTCGGCGGCGTCGGCGCTTACTTCGTCCCCACCGGCAATAATGTCATTACCGGTCTGACCTCCAATATCCTTGTCGACGATTCCTGCTATTTCTGGGCAGACCGCAACCATATCGCCCGCCTGGACACTGCGCTGCATGCCATTTGGCAAACCCCCATCACCGACGTCAAGGCAGCTACTTCGCGCCTCTTCCGCCAAGACGACAAGTTGTACATGATAAACTACGGCTTCGGAATGGCAGGCCGCTCCCGACGCAAATATGGTCGCCCGTTCATCGCCTGCTACGATGCCAACAGCGGCGAGGAGCTGTTCTTCAACCGGCTCAGCACGAAGAAAGACCAGATAGAAGATGTCTTGCGCACCGACGATGCGCTCTTCCTGCTGTTCGACGACGGCATGGCATACCAGTCGCTCACCGATTCGGTTGTCAATATCACTTCCTGGAACACGGATGATCATGGCATGCTGCAAGGTCTGTTGCCTCCTTACTGCTATGTCGCCAACGAAGATACGACAGCGTTCGAACTGCTCGTGCCCGAACATGGCAACTGCCTCGTGTACACCAACCGGGGCGAAGTGTTCAGGGTGGGCACAGATCTCTCCATCTCGGCAAACTATCGGGCGGAGCAGATCTATGTGCCCGCATTAACCCTGCAAGACTATCTGTGCATCGTCAACGACCAGCGCGAAGATGTCCGGTTTGTGCACAAAACAGGCATGCCCGTCGCCCACCTCGGCATCCCGTTCAGAAGGGGATGCGTGGCAGGCAACAAGCTGATACTGCTGAACGAGGAGAACCGGTTGCTCTTTCTCGATCTGGACGAAACGCTGTAAGGAGAGATCGTTCTTGGCGGTCGAAAATATTGATACCGACGGATGCATCCGTCTTTCCGGCAGGGAGTGTTAGTGGTTGTGTGGGGGCAATCATCCGCTCTCGGGAAAGTATGATTTGTTTTTTTTAACTGCCTATTCCTGATAATCTTTTGTGATACGCTGAAAAAGTATCATCTTTGCAGACGATTTTTTCGTTCCGGCGAGAAGCCGACCTATTAGCTTTTTAAAACAAGAAAATGACAAGTAACAAACAGGCAATTGTGTTCCTCGTTTTCCTGACACTCTCGGGGATGGTGACGGCACAGAATAATACCAATTCACCTTATACCCGCTACGGCTACGGACAATTATCGGATTATGGCTCTGCCAACAGCCGGGGAATGGGAGGTATCGGTTACGGATTGCGTGACAGTTATTACATCAACACTGCCAACCCTGCTGCCTATACCGCGGTAGATTCGCTGACGTTTATGTTTGATGCCGGCGTATCTCTGCAAAATACCAACTTCAGCAACGGTACCCTCAAGCAGAATGCCAAGAACTCCAGCTTCGACTATATTACCATGCAGTTCCGCTTAGGGCGGCACGTGGCGATGAGCGCCGGCATGAAGCCTTATTCCAATGTGGGATACAACATGAGTACTACGCAGGAAGACCCGAACACCGCCGGCAACTACAATGTCACGACCTACTCGGGCGACGGCGGACTGCATCAGCTCTATCTGGGAGTGGGAGTGCAGCCGTTTCGCAATTTCTCCGTCGGAGCCAATGTCTCTTATCTCTGGGGAAGCCTGAACCACACCACCAGCATGAGCTTCCCCGGCAACAGTACGGCTTTCGGGTATTTAGAAACAACCGTTTCTTCTATTACAAGCTATAAGCTGGATTTTGGTGCGCAATACACTTTCCAGATCGACAAAAAACGCAATGCCACGATAGGCGTAGTGGTGTCGCCGGGGCACAATCTGAACAATGATTCTTATGTGCAGCGGCAGTTGGGAAGTGCAAGCGTCGGATATACCTCCTCTGAGCAGGATACCGTTTTTACCATGGGGACACCGCTCTCGCTGGGTATAGGCGCTACCTATAACTACAACAACCAACTCATTGTCGGTGCCGACTTTACCGTGCAGGAGTGGGAAAAGACCAACTTTATGAATAACCCCGATGCCTTTTGCCGACGCTCCAAGTTGTCAATCGGCGCCGAATACATACCCAACCCGGTAGGGCGAAGCTACTTCTCGATGATACGCTACCGTGCAGGTCTGTACTACTCGCAACCCTATTATAAGGTGCAGGGAGTAAACGCTGCCAAAGAGTACGGCGTCAGCGCCGGCATCGGACTGCCGCTGCCCCGCACCCGTTCTCAAATCAGCCTGACGGGACAATATGTCCGTGTAAAGGGAACCGAAAGCCGCTTTGTCGACGAGAACACACTGCGTATATGCATCGGGATCACATTCAACGAACGGTGGTTCTGGAAGAGAAAAGTACAATAGTCACAACTCAATGAAATCTATAATGATACGAAATACTCAATTAATATTCAATACAATGAAAATGAAGACACTTATGGTTGCAGTGCTTCTGATAGGAGGAGCGGCGACAGTTACTGCGCAGGAAGATTGTAATGCGAACAGTAGCATTTCGACAGAGGCTGTGAAAGCCGGTAATTATCAGGATGCTTACCTGCCTTGGAAGGCAGTACTGGAGACATGTCCCACTTTGAGGTATTATACCTTTCTTGACGGGGCTAAAATATTGAAAGGCTTTCTGGGCGATATCAAGGACAGAAAGAGTGCTGATTACAAAAAATATTTCGATGAGCTGATGCACATGTATGATCTGCGCATGAAGTACACACCCGAATTCCTGTCAAAAGGCACAAAAGTTCCCTCCGTGGGTACTGTCATGGGTGTGAAAGCGGTAGATTATCTGGCTTATGCGCCCTCCGTCAATCTGGATTCCGCCTATACCTGGCTGAAACAGAGTGTGGATGCAGAGAAAGAAAACAGCGAAAGCGCGGTATTGCACTACTTCGTGGATATGTCGCTCAATAAGCTCAAAGCCAATCCTGCCCTGAAAGAGGAGTTCTTCCAAGATTATCTCACAGCTGCCGACTATGCCGAGAAAGCTTATTATGCCGAGGCAAATCCCAATAAGAAAACACGGCTGGGCACTGTGAAGGATAACATTGAAGCCATGTTTATCAACAGTGGAACAGCTTCCTGCGAAGACTTGCAAGAACTCTTCGGTCCCAAAGTGGAAGCTGCACAGAACGATTCTGTCTACCTGAAGAAAGCCATCGGCATCATGAAAGTGATGAAATGTACCGAAAGCGAAGCCTATTTCCAGGCATCTTATTATATGTATAAGATACACCCCACATCCGATGCTGCCGTAGGTTGCGGATACATGTCGTTCAAGAAGGGTGACTACGATACTGCCCTCCAATACTTTGATGAGGCGCTTAATCTGGAGAATAATCCGGAGCGGAAAGCACAGATTGCCACTGCTGCTGCCGTCGCACTGTTCAGTCAGAAACGTTTGGCACAAGCCAGAAGCTATCTGTACAAGGCTATCGGCTTCAATCCCAACTATGGTCTTGCCTATATACAGCTGGCTCACATCTATGCTTCCAATCCCAACTGGTCGGACGAACCGGCACTGAACCGTTGTGTTTACTATGTGGTATTAGACAAGCTACAGCAGGCAAAACGGGTAGATCCCAGCCCCAAAGTGGTGGAAGAGGCGAATAAGAATATTGCCACATACTCGCAGTATACGCCCAAGACCGAAGACCTCTTCATGTTGGGTATCAAGAAGGGTGACAGAGTAGAAGTTAAAGGATGGATTGGCGAAAGCACTACTGTACGCTAAAGAAAACCGGACATCCATACCGAAGATATGGAAAGAATGTCTTTGCATAAAACCAACCTTCAGTCAAGCATAGTTATGCTCGCCATGAGCATAACTATGCCTCTTTTTTGGGGTGCCTGCTCGGGACGGGGAACGCTTATGGGCGATGCCATTACCGAACGCGATTCGCTGCCGGTGATGGATACCGAAGGGGTAACATCGCTCATCTCCGATTCGGGGGTGACGCGCTATCGGGTCAAGACCAAAGAATGGCTGGTGTACGACCGTAAAACACCTTCTTACTGGGCTTTCGAGAAAGGTATTTATCTGGAGAAGTTTGATACGCTCTTCGACGTCGAAGCCAGCATCAAGGCAGATACCGCCTACTACTATGATAAGAAACGGCTGTGGGAACTTATCGGTAATGTCGATATTGTCAACGTGAAAGGCGAACGGTTTCAAACCGAACTTCTCTATTGGGATCAGAACAAACGGACGGTCTACTCAGACAAGTTTGTGCGCATCACACAGCCGGAGCGCATCATCACCAGCCTCGGATTCGACTCGAATGAGCAAATGACGGTCTACACGTTTCGAAAACCGCAAGGCATCTTCTATTTTGAAGACACACCGGTCGCCTCTCCCGATTCTCTGGGAACGACACCGACAGACACACTCAGCGTAACTCCGAAAGCACCATGAGCACCTATATCTACCTGTTGATAACCATGCTCTTTTCCGCCTTCTTCTCGGGCATGGAAATCGCTTTCATCTCGGTGGACAAGCTCCGCTTGGAAATGGAACGCAAGAAAGGATTGACATCGGGCATTCTCTCCTACTTCCTGCGCAACTCCAACAACTTTATCTCCACCATGCTGGTGGGAAACAATATCGCATTGGTTATCTATGGTATATTGATGGCGAAAGTGCTCAATACTCACCTGTTGGACGGGTGGGTGACCAACGAGTTTCTTTCGGTGCTGATACAAACCATCCTGTCGACCGTTATCATCCTTATCACCGGAGAGTTCCTGCCCAAAAATCTATTCAAGATTAACCCTAACCTGATGTTGAGGCTGATGGCATTCCCCCTGATGGTGTGCTACATATTGCTCTATCCCATCTCTAAACTAGCATCGGGCATTTCCTATGTCTTCTTGCGGATATTGGGAATGAAAATCAACAAGGAAGCATCGACCAAAGCCTTCGGAAAGGTCGACTTGGATTACTTCGTGCAATCGGGTATCGACAATGCCGAGGATGTGCGGGAGTTGGATTCCGAAGTAAAGATATTCCAAAACGCGCTCGACTTCTCCGATATTAAAATACGCGACTGTATCGTGCCTCGCACCGAAGTTGTAGGAGTCGACCGTACTGCCACCCTCGAAGAATTGAAGTCCCGCTTCGTGGAATCGGGTCTTTCCAAAATATTGGTGTACGACGGAAATGTTGACAATGTGGTGGGTTACATACACTCTTCGGAAATGTTCCGCAACCCGAAAGACTGGCGGACGCACGTTACCGATGTGCCCATTGTACCGGAAACCATGGCAGCACACAAACTGATGAAACTATTTATGCAGCAGAAGAAAACCATCGCCGTGGTCGTGGATGAGTTTGGTGGAACGTCCGGCATCGTGTCGCTCGAAGACCTCGTTGAAGAGATATTCGGCGACATCGAAGACGAACATGACACCAGCAATTACGTCTGCAAACAGCTTGACGAACATGAATATGTGCTCTCGGCGCGGTTGGAGATAGAAAAGGTGAACGAGCTGTTCGACCTGCACCTGCCCGAATCCGACGAGTACATCACGGTGGGAGGTTTGATCCTTAACCGCTATCAGAGTTTTCCGAAGTTGCACGAGGTCATCGCGATTGAGCATTTTCGTTTTAAAATCATTAAAATGACAGCCACCAAGATAGAGCTGGTTAAGCTCGAAGTTTCCGAATGATATGCGTGACATACTTTTTTAAAGAATTGAAAGCTATCTATTAACAAAATTCGTATCTTCGTGCGCTCTTAACGAATAGGAAATCAAATAATAACAAAATTATATTAACAAAATGGCAACATTACAGAAGATTAGGTCGCATGGACCTTTATTGGTGACTGTTATCGCTTTGGCTCTGTTTGCTTTCATCGCAGGCGATGCGTGGAAGGTACTTCAACCGCATCAATCACAAAACGTAGGTGAGATTGACGGCGAAGAGGTCACTGCCCAAGAGTATCAAGACTTGGTAGAAGAGTACACGGAGATGGTCAAAATGACCAATGGACTGAACTCGCTTACCGACGAGCAAAACGACCAAGCCAAAGATTATGTGTGGACAAATTATGTGAACAATAAACTTATCGAGAACGAAGCCGAGAAGTTGGGACTTGTTGTGACCGATGCTGAAGTGAAAGCCATCATCAACGAAGGTACACATCCCATACTGAGGCAGTCGCCTTTCGTGGATCCCCAAACCGGTCTGTTCGACAAAGACCAACTGAATCAGTTCCTCGTGAGCTATGCCAGCCTGAGTAGAATGACCTCTATTTCGGCACAGCAGCTGGATTCTTACCAGAAGATGTATCGGCTGTGGCAATTCATGGAGAAGAGTCTTATTCAGGACAGGCTTGCCGAGAAGTATCGCTCGCTTATCACCCAATCTCTCTTTTCCAATCCCGTAGAAGCACAGGAGAGTTTCAATGCCCGTACGCAACAATCGAGCTTGTTGCTGGCTGCCATCCCTTACACTGCGATTCCCGATTCGACCATTACCCTTACCGTGGGTGACCTGAAAAAGGCATACAACGTGCAAAAGGAACAATTCCTTCAGCCGGTCGAGAGCCGCAATATCAAGTACGTTGATGTACAGGTAACAGCCAGTCCCGAAGACCGTGCTGCCATCGAGAAAGAGGTAGAAGAGTATACCGTCCAGTTGGCTGCGCCCCAAACGGAGGATTATACCACCTTTATACGCGGCACCGGTTCGGACGCTACCTATACCGATCTTTTCCTCACCGCACGTGCATACCCCACCGACGTAGCCGCCCGGCTTGATTCGGTTGCCGTAGGTGGTGTGTTCGGTCCCTACTATAACGCTACCGACAATACCATTAACTCCTTCAAGAAACTGGCTGTTGCCACCATGCCCGACTCTATCGAGTTCAGACAGATACAAGTGATTGCCGACACCGAAGAGCGTACCAAGCAGCTGGCTGACAGTATCTTTACCGCACTCAAAGGTGGCGCCGACTTCGTGGAGATGGCTAAGAGATACGGACAGACAGGTACTTCCTCGTGGATCTCGTCTGCCGCTTACGAAGGAGCACAGATTGATGGCGATAACCTGAAATACCTACAGACAGTGATTGCCCTCAAGAAGAACGAATTGGTCAACCTGCCGCTGATGCAGCTCAATGTCATTCTGCAAGCTGTCGACAGAAAAGCCATGGTGCCCAAATACAAAGTTGCAGTGGTGAAACGCGAAGTGACCTTCAGCAAGCAAACCTATAACAAGGCATACAACGACTTCAGCCAGTTCATTGCTGCCAACGGCACGCTGGATAAGCTGACCGCCAATGCCGAGGATGCCGGTTATCGGTTGCTGGAACGCAACGATTTGACCAGTGACGAACATGGCATCGGCAGTGTTCGCGCCACTAAAGATGCATTGCGCTGGGTGTTTGGTGCCAAGCCGGGCGATGTGTCGGGCTTGTACGAGTGCGGAGAGAACGACCACATGATGGTGGTAGGCTTGTCCGCTATCAATAAGGAGGGTTACCGTCCGCTGGAGATGGTGCGCGACAGGCTCCGTGCCGAGGTGGTACGCGACAAGAAAGCCGAGAAGATTCAAGCCATGCTTAAGGATGCCGGTGCAACATCGTATGCGCAGGTTGCCGCGTTGGAGCATGCAGTGACCGACAGCGTGAAGCACGTCACATTCAGCGCTTCCGCCTATGTGTCGGTGTTGCGCAGCAGCGAGCCGATGGTAAGCGCTTATGCTTCAATAGCCGCCGACGGCGAAGTGAGCGCTCCCATCAAGGGCAACGGAGGCGTATATGTGTTGCAACAGTATGCCAAAGAGAGTACGTCGGAGACTTACAACGAAGAGAGTGAAATCTCCACGGTTGTTTCTCGCGATACACGTCTGGCAACCCAGTTTGTCAATGACTTGTACCTCAAAGCCAACGTAAAGGACAGACGGTATCTTTTCTTCTAAGTTCTCTTTTTTTGAATATGTTTTGCCGTAGGAATGCGGTACATGACTGATAAATACGGGAAAGCCGCCGGATGTGAGTCCGGCGGCTTTCTCTGTTTTCCCTCTTTGCTGTCTTCTTATATTTACTATCTTTGCCGCCATGATTGACCATGCTACCGTAGACCGCATTCTTGACGCGGCACAGATTGTCGATGTCGTATCCGACTTCGTCACCTTGCGCAAGCGGGGTGTAAACTATGTGGGATTGTGTCCGTTTCACGACGATAAAACCCCTTCGTTTTACGTGTCGCCTGCCAAGGGACTCTGTAAATGTTTTGCCTGCGGAAAAGGGGGCAACGTGGTGCATTTCATCATGGAGCACGAACAGCTTTCCTATCCGGAAGCCTTGAAATACCTGGCAAAGAAGTACGGCATCGAAGTCAAGGAGCGCGAACTCTCTCAGGAGGAGAAGTTGATGCAGAGCGAGCGCGAAAGCCTGTTTGTGGTCAACAGCTTTGCCCGCGATTACTTCCGGCAAACCCTGACGCAACATGTGGATGGGCGCAGCATCGGAATGGCTTACTTCCGCCGGCGGGGCTTCCGTGACGACATTATCGAGAAGTTCCAGTTGGGCTACTCCACCGACAGCCACGATGCACTGGCACAGGAGGCACTGCGCAAAGGATTCAAGAAAGAGTATCTCGTTAAGACCGGTCTCTGTTACGAAACGGACGACCATCGGCTGCGCGACCGCTTCTGGGGACGTGTCATCTTCCCCGTGCATACGCTGTCGGGCAAGGTGGTGGCTTTCGGCGGGCGCGTGCTGGAAAGTGCCACCAAAGGGGTGAAGGTGAAGTACGTCAACTCGCCCGAATCGGAAATCTACCACAAAAGCAACGAACTCTACGGCATCTACTTTGCCAAGCAAGCCATTGTGAAGCAAGACCGCTGCTACCTGGTCGAAGGCTATACCGATGTGATTTCCATGTATCAGTCGGGGGTAGAGAATGTGGTGGCTTCGTCGGGTACGGCGCTGACGCCCGGGCAAATCAAGCTGATTCATCGGTTTACCAACAACATCACCATCTTGTACGACGGCGACTCGGCAGGCATACACGCCTCTCTGCGGGGGATTGACATGCTGCTGGAAGAGGGGATGAACATCAAAGTGTGTCTGTTGCCGGAGGGCGAAGATCCCGATTCTTATGCCCGTGCCCATACCTCAGACGCGTTTCGAACCTATATAGCCGAGCACGAAACCGACTTCATCCGCTTCAAAACCGCTTTGTTGCTCGAAGATGCAGGCAAAGACCCCGTCAAGCGTGCCGAGCTGATAAGCAACCTGGTGCAGAGCATCTCGGTGATCCCCGAAGCCATTATGCGCGACGTATATATAAAGGAGTGTGCGCAACTGCTGCGGGTGGAAGATAAACTGCTGGTGTCGGAGGTGGCAAAACGACGCGAACAGCATGCCGAGAAGCATCCGCCCCGACCGGTTACTCCCCACACGCCGCCTGTCGCTGCTGCCTCTGCGGAAGCTTCTTCGCCGTCGGCAACCCGAACACCCTTTGCAGCGGGCGATGCCGCCGCTTCGGAGCAGCAGCCAACCGCCTCGTCCGGTTCCGATGTGTCGGCAACGGAGATGGCGGCAGCCGGTTATGTCTCTTTCATTCCGCAGGAGGGCAAGGAAGGGCAGGCATTCTACCGCTATGAACGGCAGATACTGCAAATGATCGTGCGCCATGGCGAGCAAGTGATGTGCACGATAGCAGACGAAGCGGGCAATGAGCATCCCATAACAGTGATCGGCTTTGTGGTCAACAGCCTGAAGGAAGACGACCTGACGTTTCACAATCCCCTGCACCGGCAGATGCTGCTCGAAGCTGCCGCCCACTTGCACGAAGAGGGGTTTGTTGCCGGTCGATACTTTGCCAACTACCCCGACCCGGACATCAGCCGGTTGAGTTCGGACTTGTTGAGCGACCGTTATCAACTCAGCAAGTATCACACCAAGCATCAGACCATCCCGACCGACAACGAGCGGCTCAGCGAACTGATTCCACGCCTGTTGCTCGACTTCAAACATGCGATCGTGTCGGCAGAGATTAAGCATACCCTCTCCGCCCTGCAAGACCCGGCAGTTGCCTACGACGACGCCAAATGCAGCGAATTGCAGCAGCACTATCAGCGCATGCACGAGATTCAGCGGCAGATGGTCAAGCGCTTGGGAGACAGGGTATTGCTGTGAGTGTTGTACAATAGATGATTACTTTTTAATCGGCTTCACTCCCCCTTTACGTCCTAAACCGAATCCTACCCGATAGAGGTCAGGCATGTTGATGCGTCCATCGGACATTTCTTCGAAGATACCGATTCGTACCAGTTCGTCTTTAATTCCTCGCCATCCATTCGACAAGGTCTGGAGGGGTATTATGCGTTCTCCATTTTCTGATTCTATAGTTTGAGTGCCTTTTGGGTATTTGGAACTCCAAATATTCTTAACATCTTCAAAAGGTATAGGCACATTGTTACCTTCTAGTAATTTACATAATGATTTTACCCATGGATAATCTTCCGCAATTTCGTCTACTCTGATGCCAGATGCCCGCTGAACACTATCTCTGATGCTAATGTAGTGAAGCGGATATTTATAATTTCTAATGATCGAGTTTTCCGCAGCTTGTTGAACTGCTGACAAAAACGAACGAGGTGACGTTTGCTTTTTCCCATCCGCCAGATGGCTTACTATCCAAACATAAGGTACACCCCGACGAGGATCTGTTCCCATCCATGGACCAGCTAATCTTTCGAATAATTTTCGCTGCAATTTTTCATCAGTCTTTGCTTCTTTGCTGAGTGTCCAAACTCCGTTGTTTGGGTTCTGTTTAAGTGTCTCCCCCATTATCTCCATATAAATTTTACGGAAGAGGACACCATTTTCTGCATCAGCATTACAGAGGTGTTGCCATAGTAGCCCATGCAGATCTTGTGGTGACCATTCAAGTTCCGTTTTAGTAGATAGTAATTTAGATGAATCAGGAAAGTTGGTTATGTTGCGAGAGAACTGATCTTCCCGAAGAAATATTTTGGTATATATATTAGAATAACCTTTCAATCGTACGGAAAGAGATAAAAGGGCACGTAGCAAATCATCCATACTGTTCCAATCATTGCTTGTCCTATCTAATGCGTCGAATACAAGCAATTTATTACGTTCTTCTTCTTTTAGGCGGCTGTTGGTGGTATAAATCCGCTTCCCCCATTCTTCTTGATTATTTTTTACCCACGAAACGGTATTATTCCATTTATCGGTAGGGATTTCATCTGTATTGTCAAATAGATTGCGAGCAACAACTGCCTGCCACAATTCCGAAGCTTCATACTCTTTAAGCAAATCACGAATGACCTCTGGAGTCGGATATTTATCCAACTCTGTCACTTCAGAGAATCCGATGAACACATCTGTGCGTCCCAATTCCGGTATTTCTATACCAAGAATCTCCTTTCTGAGAAGATCGTCCGCTAATGCACTTGTCCATGTCGACTTACCCACTCCACGTGCACCGACCACTAAGTTGCTGTAAAGTTGTAGTGACTTTTGGTGAGCTGTCGGCAAATACAATTGTCCGGGTGAAGGTGCAATCCCTTCATTAAAAGGCTTTTCCGGTATGGCATCTATTATTGCCTGAAGAATGGCATCATTGTGGCTCATATTCATCTGGTACTTTCTTTTAAGTGGATAATAAAATCATCAAAGCTACTTTTTATAATAGTCTCCGCACCCTCTTGTTGGAATGGAGTGAAGTTGTTGTATTGTGCATTAAAACCTCTATTCCAATTGATTAACCAAGGGACATGTGGAGCAGACAAATCGGATTTGTCAAAATTGAAAGATATGTCATCATTTATACCAGGCGGAATTTCATCATACAGCTTTTCTGTAAACAAGTTCCAACTGTGCTCCAACAAACTATTCAGATAGTCTGCCCGTCCAGTCTCAGGGATAAGTGATCCTACCACTTGCAGGCGTTCCCGAATGTAGTTTGTCATTTTATGCTGCTGCCAATAATCGAACAAGATCTGATATCCATTCCATGTTTGTGCACTGTCTATAGCAAACAGAAGGAGTGTATCTGCTTTCAGGCAGGTGAGGCAGGCTATGGATATTTCGTCAATTCCTGCTCGGGAATCAATCAGGAGTATGTCAGGGTTCCAGCGTTTTTCCAAGTCGGAAATCAGACAATTAAGCCTTTTATACCATGGAGTTCTTTGCTCGAACAATATCTTTGGCATCCAAGCTCTTCCCAGTTTCTCTACATACTCTCCTGCATTCTTTCCATGACCGGGCACAACTAAAATCTCTCCATTGCGGGATAGATCACTTGTAGCTACCATGTCGCCAATCACCGTGTCGCCATTGTCCGTCAAGTCCTCGACCAACCAGTCTGTAATGCCATACATAGGCATCTTTTCGGAGGGGAGTAGTGAGGACGTGATGCCGGGTGATTCCAAATCCATGTCTAATGCCAAGACGCGCTTTCCCATTTCTGCGAAAGACCAGGCTGCGGCACTTAATGCGGTTGAGCGCCCTACCCCTCCTTTTATCGAGTAGAACACAATTCGTGGAATTGATGTATCAGAGATAGGTGTCTCGTTGGCATCACTTTCGAAGAGCGTTCTATCTACAACGATCACTTTGGGGTAATCTTCTATCTCAAAATGAGGATTCTGTTGAATAGCTTGTTCCATTGATTCCCTATCCTCATATAGAACAGGCATGCTTTCCGGAACCCGTTGTTCGAGTTTTGCGGCAATAGCATCCGTAATAGATTTAATGTTTGCGTCGTTCTTCAGGCTTTCATCAACAAGGAAGCGGACATATCCGTTCAAGTCTCGGTTAATGATAAATGGTTTATCGAGCATATCAAGCTCGGTATGCCTAGTATTTAAAGCTTCTTTGATTGCGGGAATAATCTCATCGAACGTTTTCATGCAACAATCCTCCCTTCTTGAATGGCACGATTGATTAACCTCTTGATACTTATTACTGCTTGTTGATGGCGTTGTACATCATTTTGGTTAATGCTTGAACGGTGAGCGTAACGATTGCTTATATCCCAATTGCCAAAAGGATTGGATGAAGGCAATGTATATGCAGGAGCATTGGCTCCGGATTGGTATGCGGCATAACGCACCCAAGTATCTGGTAGATGTACACGGTCTTGTGTCGGTAACTGAGCAGGCATACCAAAAGCTTTCATGAGAGCTTTCAACCCACATTCAGCACTATAGCCATAGAGCTGGTCTGCATTGGGCATCCGGTTCCCTTGAAACAAATATTCCGCATCTTCCCAATGCCGCAGAAATGCATCGTAGAAATCAGTGTTCATAATTATCATTGTTTGCTGCAAAAGTATAGAAAAAGCATTATAAAAAAGGTTTTACCTTGCTATTATTTCATTTTCCCCCTTTCATCGACTGATTTTCCGCTTCACCTTTTCCTTTCTTGTCATTTTCGTGAGTAGAAGTACTCATTCTCCTGATTAGAAGTACTCACGGAGCTGAGTAGAAGTACTCGCCGAGCAGAATAGAGGTACTCGCCGAGCTGAGTAGAGGCACTCACGGGACTGAGTAGAAAAACTCAGAAGATTGAGTAAAAGTAATTCACCGAAACGAGTAGAAATAGTTGTGGAAATGAGTAGAAGTGTTCATGTTCCTACTGCTAATACAAAAAACAAATGTGATTATTAACTGAGGGTGTGTCGTTTTGACACACTCTCTTTAGTTAACCCCCTAGACTGATACATCTATTTTTAATTCTTATTCCTACTGATCCACCTATAAAGGTATTCCCCATCATCGTAAACTTATCTATTTGCAATTTTTCTGCATTGAATAAATTTAAAAATGGTTGGTCTGGTATTTTGATAAAGAAGCCATCTTGAGTATATAGTTCAGCAATAGTCTTGAATGCATCTCCTGTTTGCTGGTGTATTTCGAACAATTCACGATTATCTAATTTACAAACCCAAACTCCTTCATATTTATCTATCTGTAAATTCGTATTCTTGCCCTCATTTGTAGGATATAATCTGTTCCCTGTTGCAACAGCTAATTTTGTCCCATCAGGATGATAAATGGGTATTCTTGAAGTATATCCTATTTCCATATCATGTACAACTTCTATGAGGTTCACATCTTCATATTGCAAGATAACAGGGACATTAATGAATGTATTACCTGCAATTTCTACTTTAGGATGAGTCTGAAAGACTAAACTTGTGTCCATAATACAATATATTTTAGAAATTTAAATTGAACGCAAAGGTATTACTTTCTTTATTGATGCCAAAGGTAGTTGGAGAAAAGTTGTAAATTGGATAGATATGTTTGTTATATCAGTATGAGGTTTGTTCCATTGGAACCGGACTGTTGTCCTGTCGAGACAAAAGATAATTCTATTGATTCAAGGGTAGAGGCACTCCGGATTCGGGAGTAGAGGTACTCCGGGTTCGGGAGTAGGGGTACTCCGGGTTCGGGAGTAGAGGTACTCACAGTTCGTGGGTAGAGGTACTTCGGGTTCGGGAGTAAGAGTACTGATTTTCTTTGCAACAAATGGTTTCTTCACCCGTCTACTGAATGAATCCCTAAAAACATTGAATATGAAACGATATGCAGTAATCATTGCCAGCCTCCTGCTTTGTCAGGTGGGTTACAGCCGCCGGCAAAGGTACACCGTCGACGAGCTGTGCCGCGCGTTCTCCGCATCAACGAAAAAGCACATCGGCAAGTGGGTCGCTAAATACGAGGCGGAGTGAACGGTGAGCGTTTCAAACGGGAGTATCTCCCGCTGCATCCCAAGCTCTATCGCATTGCTCTGGCGCTGGTCGGTAGCCGCGAAGACGCCGAAGATTTGTTGCAGGAGACCTACTGCAAGCTGTGGGACAAACGGGATGCGCTGCCGCAGGTGCTCAATGCCGAAGCGTTTGCCGTGACGATACTCAAGCACCTTTGCCTCGACCGGTTGCGCGCTCCGCGCAGCCGCAGCGGGGAGGCGATAACCGACCGCCTGACGCCTGTCCACGACCATCGCTCGCCCGAACAAACGATGGTGGAGACCGATGCGTTGCACTTCGTCCGGCAAATCATCGAAGCCCTGCCCGAGAAACAGAAACAGGTCATCAAACTGCGCGAACTGGGCGACTGCTCCATGGACGAGATTGTGGAGATCACCGGCTTCACCCATACCAACGTCAGGACGCTACTGTCGCGTGCCCGGCGAACCATCAAAGAACAGTATCAAAAAGTAAATAAACAAGCATGATGAACGAACAAGAAATAGACAACCTCATTCGCCGCGCCCTCGCCGACGACCGCGAACTGCCCGCCGGACTATCCGAACGGCTGGAGCAGCGCATCGACCGCCTGACTGCCGGAGAGTCGACCGCATCTTCGCACACCCTGCCGCATCGCCGGTATCGGCTCTTCCTGGCAGGGGGAGTTGCCGCCGCCATGCTGGCAGGTGCGTTTCTCCTCTTCCGGCTCGCAATGGAGCCGCCCGCACCCAAAGACACCTTTACCGACCCCTATCGGGCGGCACTGGTGGCACAGGATGCCCTTACGCTGATGTCGGAAAAGCTCAACAAAGGATTGAAACCGGCAGCGGATGTCGGCAACGAAATCGACAAGGTAAGCCGGATATTCACCGACAGATTGGAACTTCTTCGTAAACAATAACCCCTAAATAGTAAAACAATGAAAGCGAAACACATCATGACCGCATTGCTGCTTGGCATTGCCTGTGTACAAGCCAGTTACGCGCAGAACAGCGCCACCCAGAGCCTGTTCGACAAATATGCCGACACCGACGGCGTTACCACCGTCTACATCTCCAAAACCATGTTCGACATGATGCCTGTCATCGTAGGCAACATCACCGGACAATTCACTTCACTGAAAGGAAAGCTGACTTCGCTGAATGTGCTCAACTGCGACAACGCATCGCTCATTCCGCAACTGCGCAAAGAGGTTTCGCAGCTGGTGCGAAAGGGGCATCAGGAACTGATGCGTGTACGCGACGGGAAAGAGCGTACCACCTTCTACGCCGCCATGAAAGGCAATAGGATTGATGATTTGCTGATGATTATCGACTCCGCCGAGAGCAATGACCCCGATTTCTCTATCATCTGGGTGCAAGGTTCGTTCACGTTGCAGGATGTGCAACAGCTGACAGAGGATGCGAAGGATGCGGAGCCGGCGGGCGTCACTGGCGAATCAGACTGATGAACTCTTCGCGCGTTTTTGCCTGATTGAAGGCGCCGGTAAAGTCGGATGTGGTGGTGATGGAGTTCTGCTTCTCCACGCCACGCATCTGCATGCAGAGGTGTCGGGCTTCGATGACCACCATTACCCCGAGGGGATTGAGCGTTTCCTGAATGCACTCCTTGATTTGCAGCGTCATGCGCTCCTGCACCTGTAGCCGGTGCGAGAAGATGTCGACCACCCGGGCAATCTTGCTCAGCCCGGTGATGTAGCCGTTGGGGATATATGCCACGTGCGCTTTGCCGTAGAATGGCAGCATGTGATGTTCGCAAAGCGAGAAGAAATCAATGTCTTTTACAATCACCATCTGGCTGTACTCCTCCTTGAACTTGGCGGAGCGCAGCACTTCGTGTGGGTTCATGGAGTATCCTTTGGTGAGTTCGAGCATGGCTTTCGATACCCGCTCGGGTGTTTTGAGCAATCCTTCGCGGTGTATCTCCTCGCCCAGCAGCTCGATGATGCGTTGGTAATGTTGTTTCAGTTCATTTAAGGCAGGCGATGTAATTTCCGGATTTTCTAACATGATAGGAATGATATGTGTGTGATGCAACCCCGTCGGGTCGGTCTTACAGTGGAATGTTGATTTGTTCTTTTACGATAGATACCTCTTTGAAAACGCCTGTGGCGCGCAGCCGGCGCATCATGGCATCGGCTTCTTCGATGCTGCTGAAGTCGCCCGCACGGCAGAGCCACCGGGGGGAGTTGAAGAAGGTGTACACGGGCAGTTCGGGGAAGTATTGCTTGATGCGTGTACCTACTTCGTGGGCTTCGGTTTTGGCAAGTCCGGTGTTGTTGCCGGCATAGAGTTGGATGCGATAGCCCGTTACTTTCAGCACTCGCTTGCCGTCGTTGCCGGCAGGTACGAGCTGGTCGGAGCCTATCAGCGCGGCGATGCGGGCATCTTGGTGAATGGTCACCTTGCCTTGTCCGGGCAGGTTGCGTTCCAGACTTTGGAGGATGTTGTTTTGCGCCATCATGCCGACGGCGCAAAACAATATGGATAGTAACAGATTGAATCTCTTCATCTTGCTTCTGTTCCTTTGGGGATGAACGATTATTTGAATGCGTCGATGATGCCTTTGAAGTCGGCTGCCTTCAATGCGGCGCCGCCGATGAGTCCGCCGTCTACGTCGGGGTTGACAAACAGCTCTTTGGCATTCGAGGGTTTGCAGCTGCCGCCATACAGGATGGAGCAGTTGTCGGCAATCTCCTTGCCGTACTTCCCGGCTACCAGCGAGCGGATGAAGGCGTGAATCTCCTGTGCCTGTGCCGGCGTGGCTGTTTTGCCTGTGCCGATAGCCCATACGGGTTCATAAGCCAATACGATTTTGCCGAAGTCGGCAGGCGAGAGTGAGAACACCGATGCCAGTTGCGCGGCAACCACTTCGTTCTGCTTGCCGGCTTCGCGCTCTTCCAGCACTTCGCCGATACAGAAGATGGGAGTCAGGTTGTTGGCCAACGCCAGCTTCACCTTCTCTTCGAGGATGGCAACGGTTTCGCCGTAGTAGGCGCGGCGTTCGGAGTGTCCCAGAATGACGTACTTGGCGCCCGTCGAGGCAACCATGGCTGCCGATACTTCGCCGGTGTAGGCACCTTCGGCTTTGTCGGCACAGTTCTCGGCGCCCACGCCCATCAGGCTCGGGTCGACCAGCGGAGTGACCGATGCCAGGTGGATAAACGGTGTGCAGATCACTACGTCGCAGTTAGGCTTGTCGGCGGTGAGTACTTCGTTCAGCTCTTTTGCAAGGGCGATGCCCTCTTGCAGGGTCTTGTTCATTTTCCAGTTACCTGCAACAATGTTCTTTCTCATTTTTGTTCTTGTTTATTGGGTGAATCTTTCTTCTTCTTTCGTTGAAACAGCGGGGTGATTCTGTCTATGCCCAGTACCAGCAGCAGCGGAATCAGGAACCACGCAAAGGCGTAAGCCACGGCACGCAGGTTCTCTCCGGTATGCAGTTGGCTGAGGGGCAGCTTGTCCAACCTGTCCGTCAGTGCATATTCGTCGGGCAGGCTGTTGTGGCTCCATTTGTTCAGAACGATGCCGTCTTTGAGCAACAGCAGTCCCGGGTTGGAGCGGATGATGGTTTTCAGGGCGATGTCGTCGCTTTGCAGGAACGGATATTCGGCTCCTGTCTTGTCGCGCCACTGCTCTACTTCCTCTTCGGACGAAGCGGTGAGGGCATAGAAACGGTAATGGTGGTCTACGCAATAGTCGTACAGCTCGTTGATGAGGTCGATGTTGCTGTCGTCGGCTTTCTCGACGCGGTGTGCAACAAGCAGAAAGGTATAGACCGTATCGTTGAGTACCGAGTCTGTCATCTCCTCACCCGTTTGCGGGTTGGTGAGATAGAAGTCTTGATAGAGCGGGTCGAACTGCTCCATGCCCCGCCGGATGTCGGTGCCCGTCTTGTAGGGGCGGAAGTCGAGGATGGGCAGGTAGTAAAGGCAATAGACCGAAAGGGCAAAAGCGTAGAGCAGCGTATAGGTAGACGCCATCCATGCCGTTCGGGGGGTGATGAGGCGGATGATGAGTTCCCTCTCTTTGAACACGACGACAGCTGCCGCCAGCAGCAGGATGTTTTTGATGAACGTTTCCCAGTTGGTCAGTATCACGGCATCGCCGAAGCAACCGCAGTTGGTTACCGGATTGTCTATCGCCAGATAGAGCGTGAGCGGTGTCATGACTATCATGAACAGCAACGCCAGCAGCGATGCCAGGTTGCGACGAATGCCGAAGAGCAGGTATATGCCGATGGTGAATTCAAATATCGACAGCAGCATGGAGATGCCCATCAGCAGGTAGTCGGCAAACCACCTGTCGATGTGGAATGCGAAGAAGTAGTCTTGAATCTTGTAGAACGTGCCGGTAGGGTCGATGGCTTTTACAAACCCCGAAAAGATGAAAACCAGTGCCAGCACAAAGCGGCAGGCGTTGACGATATATGTTTTTCTATTCTCCAAATTCAATCTTTATCAGGGCAAAGACGGCGTAGTTAATCATATCCATGTAGTTGGCATCGACCCCTTCGGAGACAAGTGTCTGTCCTGCCAGTTGTTCGATCTTCTTGGTGCGGTAAATCTTCATCAGAATCAAGTCGGTGTACGAGCTGATGCGCATGCTTCGCCACGCTTCGTCGTAGTCGTGATTCTTGGCAAGCATCAGTTCGAGCGAAGTCTTGGCATATTTGTCGTACAACTTGATGGCTTTCTGCTCGTCGATGTCGGCAGATTCGGCATAACCCAGCTCTAATTGTATCAGTCCGATGATGCCGTAGTTGACAATGGCGATAAACTCCGAACGCACATCTTCGTCTACGAGCGTCACGCCCTTGGTTTCGATGCTTCGGATGCGGTTGGCTTTGATAAAGAGTTGGTCGGTAACCGAAGTGGGACGGAGGATGCGCCATGCCGGATCGTAATCGTGTAGTTTCTTGGCAAACAAATCACGACAGATGGCAATTACCTGCTCGAATTGCTGTTGGGTATCTTTCATTGTGTCTAATAAATAGACCGCAAAAGTACACCATTTATTTGAAACAGTTTGATAGGGAAATATAAAAAGCGTTTAAAACTTAACGCCTATCTCTGCTTTCAAATTTGAAAAAGAACGATAACGCACCCACGAACCGCCGGCAGTTGTTACCTCAAAGCGCGGTATGACACCTGTCTGGCTGGTAATGCCAAACATGAAATGGCGGGTCTCGAAACCTATCCCAAATACACCTCCGTAATTGAAGGGGCTTCCGCTGTAGTTGCCGCTTACATAATCGTAACTGTAATCGT
>JAISGR010000186.1 GCA_031262995.1 Prevotellaceae bacterium
CATCGGTTTGGCAATATACATCGTAAACGGTTCCTCGCTCTTCGGGTATCCTGGGCAACTGTTCTGTGTTCAGAAAGCTGATGTCGGTGATGACACGCTCTCCGTCCAACAAATCGTTCAAGAAATCTATCAACAGGTCTTTCGTCAGTTCCTGACCGAAGATGAGCTTGAACCCGAAATCCGTAAACGGATTAATGAATTTACTCATACTCTCTTGCTTAAATCTTGTAAGGCAACTATACATTATCGCTGCAAAGTAAGCAAGAACGACCGAACCCGACAAATAATACGGAGAGTTTTGTATGAGTGAGTGAGACGCACCTTCCCGGATTATCCTTATTGCATGGTGATGTACATCTCCGGCAAATGGCGTTATTTGTCTTCCGATGAGCGAAGTAAAAGAAAAGTTGTATCTTTGTCGCACAAGTCGAACGATTTGATAATCAACTATGAGCGTATCACCCGATAAATGGGGGGTTATATACAACCCCAAAGCCGGCACCCGCAAGGTGCAGAAACGATGGAAAGAGATCAAAGCCTATATGGACAGCAAAGGCGTGCAGTACGACTATGTGCAGTCCGAAGGCTTCGGGTCGGTGGAGCGCCTTGCCGGCATACTTGCCAACAACGGCTATCGAACGATCGTCATTGTGGGGGGCGACGGCGCACTGAACGATGCCATCAACGGCATCATGCTCTCGCAAGCCGAGAACAAGAAGGAGATCGCCATCGGCATCATACCCAACGGCATCGGCAACGACTTTGCCAAGTACTGGGACATGAGCACCGAATACAAGGAGGCTGTGGACTGCATCATCAACAACCGCCGCCGACTGATTGACGTGGGCACATGTTACTATTACGACGGCATGAGGCATTGCACCCGCTTCTTCCTCAACTCTGTCAATATCGGACTGGGCGCCAGCATCGTGCGCATCACCGACCGGTGCAAACGCTTCTGGGGCGTAAAATTCCTCTCCTACTTCATGGCGCTGCTTTCGGTTATCTTCGAACGGAAGCTCTACCGCGCCCACCTCAAGATAAACGGCGAACACATCCGCGGACGCATCATGACCATCTGCATCGGCAACGCCCTTGGCTACGGACAGACACCCAGCGCCGTGCCCTATAACGGCTGGCTCGACGTCTCCATCATTCACCGCCCCGAGTTGCTGCAACTCTGGACAGGGCTGTGGCTGCTGATACGCAGACGCATCCTCAATCATAAAGTGGTAATCCCCTATCGCACCCGCAAAGTGAAGGTGTTGCGTGCCAAGAACGCTTCCGTCGACCTGGACGGACGCATCCTCGACCGTCATTTCCCCCTCAGCATCGGCGTGCTGCACGAAGCCATTACCATGATTATACCGGAATAAATCCATTAAAAAGAATACACATCAAGTATGACACCCTCTTTCTTTCTTCTTGCCGGTCCCTGTGTCATCGAAGGCGAAGAGATGGCGCTGCGGATAGCCGAGCACATCCTGACAATCACCGACCGTCTGCACATCCCCTACACTTTTAAAGGTTCGTACCGAAAAGCCAACCGCTCGCGCCTCGACTCCTTTACGGGCATCGGCGACGAGAAGGCGTTGCAGGTATTGCGCAAGGTACGCGAAACCTTCGACATCCCCGTGATGACCGACATACACACTGCCGCAGAGGCAGCGATGGCAGCCGAATATGTCGACGTGTTGCAGATACCTGCCTTCCTGTGCCGGCAAACCGACCTGCTGGTGGCTGCCGCCCATACCGGACGGACGGTGAACATCAAGAAGGGGCAGTTCCTCTCGCCGCAAGCCATGCGCTTTGCCGCCGACAAGGTGATCGAAGCGGGCAATCCCCGCGTGATGCTGACCGAACGGGGCACCACCTTCGGCTACCAAGACCTTGTGGTGGACTTCCGCAGCATCCCCGAGATGCAACGCTTCGGACATCCCGTAGTGCTCGACTGCACACACTCCCTCCAACAGCCCAACCAAGCCGACGGCGTGACCGGAGGCATACCGCAACTCATCGGAACCATTGCACGCGCCGGCGTGGCGGTAGGGGTCGACGGCATCTTCATCGAGACGCACGAGAACCCTGCCGAAGCCAAAAGCGACGGAGCCAACATGCTGCCGCTCGACCAGCTGGAGGGGTTGCTCACACGCCTCGTCCGCATACGCGAAGCCATCGAGATGTGATGAACGGCAACAAGCTCCTGATACCCATACTGCTCTTCCTGCTCACCTCGTGCGGAGCGGCACGCCACATACGCCAAGCCGAACAGAGCCTGGCACGCGGCGAATACTACGATGCCGCCCGACACTACAAAACGGCTTATGCCCAAACATCCCCCAAGCACCGTGCCGAACGCGGCGCGCTGGCATTCAAACAGGGTGAGTGCTACCGCCGCATCAACTACACCCTGCGGGCAAAGGCTGCCTACCTGAATGCCGTCCGCTATCGCTATCCCGACACGCTGGTCTACCTGCACCTGGCAGAGACATTGCGCAAAAACGGAGAGAGTGCCGCTGCCGTGCAACACTACGAAACCTATCTGTCGCAGGCTGCCTCCGGCACCGACACTGCCGCCGTCCGCACTGCCCGCATCGGTCTCCTCTCCTGCCGCCTGGCGCAGGAGTGGAAGACACACCCCACCCACTACCGCGTGCGCCGCGCCACCCAGTTCGTGTCGCGCCGTTCCGACTACGCACCCATGTATGCCGGCGCCGATGCCGACGTGCTCTACTTCACCTCCACCCGCAACGAAGCCAAAGGCACGGAGCCGAACGGCATCACCGGCATGAAGGCTGCCGACATCTTCGTCGTGAAGCGCGACGACAAGCAGAAATGGCAGAAGCCCGAACCCGTGTCGTCCGAGGTGAACAGCGCCTACGAAGAGGGCGCCTGCTCCTTCAGCGCCGACGGCAAGACCATGTACTTCACCCGCTGCCGCACCGCGCCCGAGACGCCCGTCTATGCGGAGATATTCGTGTCGCAACGCAGCGGCGCCGAGTGGGGAACGCCGCAACGGTGTGCCATCACGAACGATACCCTCTCGTCGGTTGCCCACCCGGCGGTGTCGCCGGCGGGCGACTATCTCTACTTCGTGTCCGACATGCCCGGCGGGGCAGGCGGTCTCGACCTGTGGCGCATCAACATCACTGCCAAGGGGTTCGGCTATGTCGACAACCTCGGCACGGACATCAATACCCCCGGCAACGAAATGTTCCCCAGCTTTGCCCCCGACGGCACGCTCTACTTCTCCTCCGACGGACATCCGGGCATGGGAGGGCTGGACATCTTCCGCGCCCGACAGGACAGCGCCACCGGACGGTGGCAGGCGGAGAACCTCCGCTCGCCCGTCAACTCTGCCGCCGACGATTTCGGCATGACCTTCGAGCCGGGAGCGCCGCACCGCGGCTTCTTCTCCTCCAACCGGGGAGATGCGCGCGGATGGGATCACCTGTTCAGCTTCGAACTGCCGCAGCTGCGCCATACAATAAAAGGGGTGGTGTTCGACCGCGAAAGAGGCGAACGGTTGTACAATGCCGTTATCAGCCTTGCCGGCAACGACGGCACCTTCGTCAGGTTGGATGTGAAGCGCGACGGCACCTTTGTCCGGGAGGTGGCACGCGGAGTGCGCTACGCCCTGCTTGCCTCGTGCCGGGGCTACCTCAACCACAAGGAGGAGCTGCTTGTCGACAGCATCGATGCCGACCGCCTGTACGAGTTGGCGTTTCCGCTGGCATCCATCGCCCGCCCCGTGCTGATAGAGAACATCTTCTATGCCTTCGACCGTGCCGACCTGACCCCTGCCTCTTCCGTCGCCCTCGACGAACTGATACGGATGCTGAACGATAATCCGCACATCACCATCGAGCTGGCTGCCCACTGCGACTATAAGGGCGACGATGCCTACAACCTGCGACTGTCGCAGCGCCGTGCCGAGGCGGTGGTGCGCTACCTCATCCGGGGCGGCATTGCTCCCGACCGCCTCACGCCCAAGGGCTACGGCGAGAGCCAGCCCAAAACGGTAACCCCGCACACCTTGCAAACTGCCCCCTTCCTCAAGGAGGGCGATGTGCTGACGGAGGAGTTTATCAAGACCCTCCCCCCCGAACAACAGGAGGTGTGCAACGCCGTCAACCGCCGCACCGAGTTCAAGGTGCTCCGCACCACTTACCGGAAATAAACGCGCGCTTCCCGGAGCAACACGCCCTCCCAACAACACCCTGCAGCGAAACGACACCAACGGTGTATCGCAACCCCCACTACCCCCAACCCCGAACAGCGACTACCGGTAGTCGCGATGCCTGACTACAGGCAGTCGTGATGCCTGACTACCAGTAGTCGTGATGAGTGACTACCGGTAGTCGCTGTTCGTCACAGCCGGTAGCGCAGGTTCGCCGCAGCTACTGGTGTGCGTGGCGGAGCAGGGGCGGCGTGTGCGGCAATGATGTTAATAATACACAAATGCTACAAGGGTAGAAACATCGGCTCATACAAGTTGTTAGTTTTGCATCGCAATTCTACATTCTTGCATGACACGAATCGTAAAAACACTGCTCGCATGGCCGTTGCTGTTCCTCCTATGGAACTATGCCGGAGATGCACTTCCTGTAGCCGAGGCGGCAGAGGAAGCGCTGTTTTCGTCATATACGGACGACAGAAGCGGTTCGTCGCGTGTGCAAAGCATCAGTCACCACTGTTATTCGCGGTCGCAACTGCCCGATATGCCGAGCGCCGAATGGAGCAGCATCACTACGCCGGCTCGGCTGCTCACCTTTATGCGAACGCAGCGCATGCAAGCGAACGAGGAGCTGCTCTTTGTCGAAGATGCCATCGACCGGCTGAACCACCGCTTCGGCGCGCTTTCGCGGGACAAAGAGAAAGCCACGAGCCACACACAACACTTTGCCCGTTTTGCGTGCGAGTACTACGTATTCACGCTGCGGCACATACTGATTTAATCGTTTCCCCTATCCCCCTCACGGATCACTGTTTCTACGGATAAACCATCCGCAGAACCACCTTCGTTGATCCTTTTCCAAAACAACGGGAGCCATCCGGCTCCCTACTCAACCATTTATTTAAGATTCAATCACTATGTCTACAAAATCATCCGTCAACGTAGCCGAACTGGCGTTGACACATCCCGATATATCCAAGCGTACCAACTTATCCGCACTTGCACTTTCGGCAGCCATCATGTTGCTGGGTATCCTCCTCTTTCTGGGCGTCTTCATACTGCCCGATTCTTCGTCGGCAGGCGCCATGCTGCTGTTGGTGGTAGGCGTCGGACTCTTTTTCTTCGGACTGATACGGCTGTTTCAGAAGTTCAAACAAGCCGTCTACCTGCCTACGGGCGGCGTGCTGAAAGAACACCAGCTCTATTTCGACCTCAAAGAGCTGAGTCAGCTCAAGGATTTGGCAGCCGACAGCAAGCTCTGCGCCGAGGTGTCTGTGAAGAGCACCCACAGCGGCAATGTGCGCATGGACGTTGCCCTCTCGAGCGACGGCAAGTTTGCCGCCGTGCAACTGCTTCAGTTTGTGCCTTATGTGTACAAGCCCGTGAGCAACGCCTACTACTACGTGGGTCACGAAGCTACCGCCGTTTCGGCTTTTGTGCAGCAGTGCAAGAAGCACTTATCCTGAAAGCA
>JAISGR010000006.1 GCA_031262995.1 Prevotellaceae bacterium
TGCGCGATACCGCCCGAACAGTTGCCGGAATAGCCACCGGCGTGCTCCGCATCGAAGCGCAAACGACTAACACGACGGGCGATCCGCGGGGCACCTACGTCATTGATGTAAGCCAAACAGCCCCCATTGATGCCTTTACCATCAACGTGATGCAAGACCGGGGACGGGCACACTACGATATGACCGCCGTCGAGCCGAAAGGTCTCTACCTGCCTGTGGCATACTACGGCAACGGAAGTGTGCGGAAACGCTACCCGATGCTCAAGGACGTGCACTATCTGCTGGTGACACTGCGTACGCTCGACTCCGAAGACCTGAACAACACCAATGCCACGTGGACAATCAAGAGCGTGAAGCCGGTGAACGGCTATCAGTTTGGCGGTACGGGATATTTCAAGGATGCCACGGTGGTCAGCACCGCAACGGAGCATTACACCTATACCGATGTAGACGGAAAGCCCCAGTCCGCCTCTTTGAAGGTGCGCTACCTCCAAGTGAAAGTACCTGCCGTTGCCCCTGCGGATGTGAAGAACCCTGCCGCCGGAACCTATCCGCTTGTGGGTGGCTACAACTACTTCGACTTGACATCCGACGGTACCGACCTGGGCAACTCCGGCAACCCGAGCGAATATAAGTCGGTGCGCATCAAGGTGGGTTATGACACCAAGAGCATCCTGATGTATTCATGGTATCGCGGCACTTACGGTTACAGCACCGAGAGCGGCGGGTCGAAAGCCATGCTCAAGGCGGCGGTCAACTACAGCCTTGCCGGTACTGTGCCGGTAGAGGGATTTACCAAGAAACTGGTAGCGGTTACCGAAGGATTGGCTACTCAGATGCCCGTCACACACGGGGTGCCTGCTGCCGTTGCAGCGACCACACCCCCCGACATTGTGATATTGGGATTAGACAATCGCTTCGGCAGCGATGCCGGTACAGTCATGTGTAACTATATAAATAAAGGTGGCGTCGTGATACTGTTGTCCGACGGATATTATACTGCAAGCCTGAAAGACAATGTGGCATACATCGCCAGCCGGGTTGTCAGCAACAGTACGGCGACCACCAAACTGACATCCGCTGCCAACGGTGGGGTAGGAGCGATCTACGACGGCGGCGCCGGAAGCATCTATCCGTTCCTCTCCACCGGCGATAATGCACCGGCAGCCGACGACCCCATCCTGAACGGTCCCTTCGGCAACTTGCGCGATAAGCAGTGGGGGGAAGATGGGTCGGCTACGGGATTCGTCAAGGGAATAACGGCGTCCGACCCGGTCATCGTCTATTCGCGCGACACAAAGTCGCGCAACAATGCGGGCACAGACCGTGGCGTCTCCATGTTCCGCAGCGCCAACAAAGGCTTCTTCTTCGTGGGCGACGGCGGCTTCCTGTCGCAAGCGAGCCGCTCGGTGGGGACAAACGCCATCGAACCGTTTGCCATCACCGCGACAGGTCAACCCACCACCCGCAATTACGGATATGGATATGCCGCCGTCGTGTACAACGCTTGCCTGTTTGCCAACGTGATGTACTGGGCAATAGACTACGCCCAGTTCTACGGGCCGAACAGCACAACCAAAGCCGTCGGCGATTACGCCCCCTGGTTTCAATAGGTATCACATTGTAAACATTGATTTTGATAACATAGATTTTTAGATTTCATTCAAACCAACTCAAATACAACATAACTCATGATTCAATTTTTGGTTAGTAGTAGTGCGACACCCCGACCGGTGAAGTGGTGATGCTTCATAGCTTCATCTGCGAGGTGTCTTTTATTTGTTATGTATGATAAAAGTTTAATGATATGCTCTATAAAAAGACAATATTGCACGCAGTGAGCCGACTGTTACCGGTCGCTTTGCTGTGGTTTGCCGGTTGTACCGACGAACAGATTGCCCCCGGACCCGTGGCAGGTGACAATGCCTATGTGACACTCACGCTGAACACCGGCAACGGCAAGGAGGTGATGAGCCGTTCCCTCTCGGCAACGGAAGAGAAGACGATTCAGGACATCTCGGTGCTGGTGTTTCGCAAGAACGCCGCCGGCATCGACGACGAACTTTACTACCAAGCCAACGTGGTGGGCGAGCTGACGGTGGACGAGCAGACCGGTCACACACAAGCATTGGTCAAACTGCTCAAGTCGGTGGGCGGCGAGAAGTACAGCATCGTGGTCATTGCCAACTGCGGCAAGGATGTGGGTTATGCCAACATCGGCAAAGACAAAGCATACTTGCAGAGCCGCCTCTCCTTCGGCTGTGCCGACAACTGGAAAGCCGGAACGGGCAAGGGCAACTACACGCCACTGCCCATGTGGGGCGAGATTGATTACCAGCCGATAGACGGCAACACCGCTGCCACCCCGCAAGCCATCCTGATGCTGCGCGCCGTGGCACGCTTCGATGTGGGGCTGAACTTTGCCAGCGGCGGCGACCTCGCCTCGGAGACGTTCGACGGACTGACGGGCTACACCCTGAAGTCGGTACATGTCTATCGCACCCGCAATCAGGGGTTGACCATTCCTGCCACAGGCAATTACTCCGCGACCGCAACCACCCTCGAAGCCACCAAACCCACCGTCGCAGGCGCCATTATTCATGCCGGTGCTGTGGGCGCCACGAGCGACCGCGGCTTGGAATATGCGGTGACCGACGACGGCACCCATGCCTTTGTCCGCGGCATCTATGTGCCCGAGAACAGCGTGGGCGCCACCGAAGCCACCACTGCCGTTGTGGTGGGCATCGCCGATGCCGACGGACATACCGGCTACTACCGCATGGCGGTTATCGACAGCCGGCACACCTCCGACGGCGTGGTGCCCATCCTGCGCAACCACCGCTACATCTTCAACGTGAAGTCCGTCAACGGACGCGGACAGGAGACGCCCGATGAGGCGCTGAATGCCGTCAGCACCGAGCTGGATTACAACGTACTGGTGTGGGACGAGGGCGATCAGAATCTCTACCTGTCGGGGCGGTACTACTTCATCGTCGACAAGCGTACCCTCGAACTGCCGGCTTACGGCATCGACCCTGCCTCGCGCAGTGAAGCCGTAGCGGTGAAATACACCACCAACCTGCCCAAAGAGAAGCTGCGCTGGCAGTGGGCATGGGATGTCAACCGTGCAACCACTGCCACCGACACCATCCAATGGGTGCGTGCGGAAGAGGATACCACCGAAAAAGACCCCGACGGCTATGCCGTCACCAACGGCACCATCACGCTTGTCGGCGCGCCGGGCAACAACACGGGCAAGGCATTCCTCGATTCGCTCTGCTTCACTGCGGGCGATGTGAAAGGACACGTCACGGTGACGCAGGAGGCGATAGACATGAGCTACCGGATACAGTGCGCCGACGATGCGACAACGGGCATCGACGGCATCAAGATGTACGGCAGCTACATGATCGACGGCGTACCCGATCCGCTTGACAATTACATCGAACTGACGCTCACCCATATTCCCGCACAAGCCATCGGCATGAAGTGGCACGTCCGGACGGAGGCTACCGCCGCCGACGGCACCGCTTCCGACCTGTTGGCGTTCGAAGGCGAAGGACTGATTACCGCGGCAGGCACCTTGCCCGTGACGCTCTATCCCACCACCACCGCAAAGATGACACCCGGCGGACTGTACACGCTCCACTTCGACTGCAACAGCACGTATGCGGGCTATGTCGACAAGGGCGCCTACCGGCAGGCGGATTGTACGGTGCAGGTGCCGATAGGCTTCAAGAGCAAGGTCATCGGTGTGGCAGGCTCGGAACCCTCTCTCCGCCCCAACTCCTATATCAACGTGACCCCCTCGTACAACTTCTTCTTCGGTACCCCTACCGGCGCAGCGGGCAATCCGAACTTCTCCATGGCGCCGGGCGCCCGTATGCCGGTGGTGGGCGGATTGACGTTCGTACAGAACAACGACATTCCCACTCTGCTGAAAAGCAATCCCGACATCCTGATAGTGACGTATGACACGAAGGTCAATGTGGCTTCGACAAAGGATTACCTGGATAAGGGCGGCGTTGTGATCTATTGCACGCAGGAGAACACGAACCACGGAACGGCAGGACTGCGGGAGCTGTTCAACCTCCCGGGACCGGACGGAACAACCGTGTCGCATGCCTATATCAGCGACGAAGTGATGGGCGTGCTGGGCAATGACGGCGTAGGCGGGCAATATGTGCCGATCGTCAAGCCGGCGCCTATCAAGAGCACGGATGCCGACGGCAACGAGATAGAGCTGCAAGACCCCATCTATACCGGCGTGCCCGACATCGAAGACCATCCGAACTCGACGAAGGCGCCCTATTTCGCCGCCCTCGACGGCAGTCACATCAACGGCAATGACCCGAGCGTGAGCGACCCGAACGGCGTCTGCTACCTGGGCAGCAGCACGGAGCCGTTCCACCACGTGATGCGACCCGCGCCGGGATACGAGAACGATGTGATTATGTACACCAAGTCGAGCAAGATGGTCAACCCGAGCCTCTACGGCGAAGGTGCCGTCTTCATCCGCTGGCGGTCGCGCAACTTAGTGATCTTTGCCGATGGCGGGTGCATGGGCGGCACTACCACCAGCACCAGCACCACACAGTACCCCTTCCGCATCAACGCCAACTATACCTACCTGCGCAACCCAAACGCCGGCTACCCCGTGGATAACTCGCTCATCTTCGCCAATGTCATGGCATGGGCTATCTATCAAGCAGAATATCACGGCATTAACAGCGGCGGATTGTCGGGCACCACAAGAAGCGCGAAGAAGTAGCGGAAGCCGGAAAAGCAGCGGACTGAGCCTGAATTTAGACTAGGGTCGTGTACCAGGGTAGTATAGGGTCGTGTACTAAGGTAGTATAGGGTCGTATACTAAGGTAACGTGAGTTCGATGCAAGAAAGAGCAATGCCGACTTGTACCTGAGCGTAAATGTTATACTAAAAGACAGCAGGTGACGGCTGGGGCATCTGCTTTTGGTGA
Organism: Prevotellaceae bacterium; assembly: GCA_031262995.1. Classification (GTDB taxonomy): domain Bacteria; phylum Bacteroidota; class Bacteroidia; order Bacteroidales; family Bacteroidaceae; genus Bacteroides. The sequence continues at coordinate 4,979 of JAISGR010000006.1, forward strand.
TGGGAGGGTGTGTCATGACGGCACACCCTCCTTTGTATGCAGTCGGTCGTCGGGTGCACGAACGGCGTGATTTTCCTGTTTTAAATCTGTGCGTAGGAATAAAGTCAAATAAATCATGTACTTTTGCCGCGACAGAAGCAACAATCCCCCGATTCATTTATCAACAAATAACATAGAAACGTTCAATGATGAAAGCATTAACAAGAACAGATTTCCATTTCAAGGGACAGCAGAGCGTGTACCACGGAAAGGTGCGCGATGTGTATAACATTGCCGGCAAAACGTTGGTCATGGTCGCCACCGACCGCATCTCGGCGTTCGACGTGGTGCTGCCCAAAGGCATTCCCTACAAAGGACAAATGTTGAACCAGATAGCAGCCAAGTTCCTGGATGCCACCACCGACATCTGCCCCAACTGGAAACTGGCAACCCCCGACCCGATGGTCACCGCAGGCGTGCTGTGCGAAGGATTCCCCGTCGAAATGATTGTACGCGGCTACCTCTGCGGAAGCGCCTGGCGTGCATACAAGAGCGGCGTGCGGCAGATTTGCGGCATACCGCTGCCCGATGGGATGCGCGAGAACCAGCAATTCCCTCACCCCATCATCACGCCCACCACCAAAGCCGAACAGGGACTGCACGACGAGGACATCTCCAAAGAGGAAATCCTCCGACAGGGACTTGCCACCCCCGAAGAGTATGCCCTGCTGGAACAATACACCCTCGCCCTCTTCCGCAGAGGCACCGAGATCGCTGCCCGACAGGGCTTGATTCTGGTCGACACCAAGTATGAGTTCGGACGCCACAACGGCACCATCTACCTGATGGACGAGATACATACCCCCGACTCCAGCCGCTACTTCTACTCCGAAGGATACGAAGCACGCTTTGCCAAAGGCGAACCGCAAAAGCAACTCTCCAAAGAGTTTGTGCGCGAATGGCTGATGGACAACGGATTCCAGGGAAAGAGCGGACAGCAGGTGCCCGAAATGACCGACGCCATCGTGGCATCCATCAGTGACCGCTACATTGAGCTGTATGAGCACATCACCGGCGAGACCTTCGTGAAGGAAGATACCGGGGACATTGCCAGCCGCATCGAAAAGCATGTAACGCAATACCTGCAATAACACCTGCATGAACCGTCCCCTCGAAGCCATCAAACCCTACGGAACCGACGCAGGCAGCAAACACGAACAGGTGGGAGCCATGTTCGATGCCATTGCCACCGATTATGACAGACTCAATCATACCATGGCGCTGGGCATCGACAACTATTGGCGCCGGCGAGCCATCCGCACACTGCTGCACCGACATCCCCGCCGCATACTGGATGTGGCGACCGGCACCGGCGACTTCGCCCTGCTGGCATGCCGCATCCTGCAACCCGAGCGGATCACCGGTATCGACATCTCCGAGGGAATGATGCGCGTGGGACGGGATAAGGTGGCACAAGCCAACCTCGCCGATAAGGTGGCGTTCGTACACGGGGACTGCACTGCGCTCTCCTTCGACAATGACACCTTTGATGCCGTTACCGTGGCGTTCGGCGTACGCAACTTCGAGGATATAGACAAGGGACTGGCTGAAATCTGCCGCGTACTCAAACCGGGCGGCAGCTTCGTGATGCTGGAACTGTCGACACCCGACCGCTTCCCCATGCGACCCCTGTTTGCACTCTACTCCAAAACCGTGATCCCCCTGCTGGGCAGGTGCATGTCCGATGACAACAGCGCCTACACCTACCTGCCGCAAAGCATCCGCGCATTCCCGCAGGGCGAAGTGATGCGGCAAACCATCGGGCAAGCCGGATTCAGCCGGGTCGACTTCCGACGACTCACATTCGGCATCTGCACCCTGTATGAAGCAATCAAATAACACATCCTTTAGCATCTCACATCTTATATTAGCACCTCACATATTATGGACAAATACGGATTAATAGGCTATCAGTTAAAACACTCATTCTCTCTCGGGTACTTCAATGAGAAATTCAAATCCGAGAATATCGATGCCGCATACATCAACTTCGAGATTCCCAGCATCAAGGAGTTCCCGAAGGTGATTGCCGAGAACCCCGACCTGCGCGGGCTGAACGTGACCATTCCCTACAAGGAGCAGGTCATCCCGTTCCTCGACGAGCTGGATAAGGACACTGCCAAGATTGGCGCGGTGAATGTGATCAAGATTATCCGCCAGCCCAAGGGGAAGATTCGGCTGGTGGGATACAACTCCGACATCATCGGCTTTACCCAGTCCATCCAGCCGATGCTGCAACCGTGGCACACCAAAGCGCTGATTCTGGGAACCGGCGGTGGTGCGAAGGCTGCCTGGCACGGTCTCAACAACCTGGGCGTGCAGTGCCTCTATGTGTCGCGTACACCAAAGGACAGTCACTGCATCGGCTACGCGGACTTAACGCCCGCCGTGATGGAGGAGTACACCGTCATCGTGAACTGCACCCCCGTGGGTATGTATCCCAAGGTGGATTTCTGTCCGCAGATTCCTTATGAGTGTGTCACGCCCCGTCACATCCTGTACGACTTGCTCTATAATCCCAACGAGACGCTCTTCCTGAGAAAGGGCGCCGGGCAGGGAGCAGTGGTCAAGAACGGGCTGGAGATGTTGCTGTTGCAAGCTTTTGCCGGTTGGGAGATATGGCACAGATAGAGCACACCCGATATTTAGTGAGGTAGGCACCCACCGGTCTCAGTATGTCAGTCTGGAACTTGCGGCTTATCAAAGTGTGCCGCATAGTTCCAAACCCCGGTCTCAGTACGTCAGTCTGAAACCGGCTTGCAGGGTGAAGTTAAGCGGATTCTTCTTGCGGATGGTCTCAACATCCGATCCATCGTCGAAGTAATAGGAAACGCCCGGCTCTAAATAGATGCCGATGCGTTTGGTCAGGTTGTATTGGGCGCCTATCACACCCAGCAGAGAGAACTGCAAGGGTTTGACGTTGAGCCGTTGGTCGCCCGATTTCCCGTAGACACTTTTCTCTACGGCGCCGCCGGCGGAGAGGTAAAGCCCCCATCGGTTCCGGCTGACGAAGTTCCAGTTGGCGCGCAACGGTATGCCGATATAATGCAGGTTTTGGTTGCTCTTTTCGGCATTGCTGTATTCGATCTCCGACGACAAGTAGGTGTACATCAATCCGGTCTCTACCGAGAAGCCGCTACCCAATCCTCTCCTGAAAGATACCCCGACGCTTATCGGCATGCTGTGGCGGATATCCTTCACTTGTGCCGTCTCTTTGGAGTAGAACGGCACTCCGTTTTCGAAATACACGTCCTGCCCCTCGGGAATCTCGACGATACCGTCGTCTTTTGTATCTGCCAAATCCGGCTTGCCGCTCTGTTTGGCGCTCATCATGGGGGGGTGAAGGGCGAGTATGGCGTTGTCCATACCATTGTTGACGGAGGATCCGGTTCCTGTGTTTCCGACGGAAAGACCTACCGCCCACTTGGCTGCTTGCGCCGTCAGGTTCTTCTTGCGGTCAGGCAGATTCAACGTACCCGAAGGACGATACTTGGGCTGCTGTCCGGTCAGGGCGGTAGATTCCTGTGCGGCATCCGGCTGTTGCTGTGTCGAAGGAGCGGTTGCTGCTTCTTTCGTACCGACACCACTGTTCGTTGCACTGGCGTCACTGTTCGTTGCGCCAACACCGCTGTTCGTTGCGCCGACCTCATTATTCGCTGCACTACCCTCCTTATATATAATGGAAGGCTTCTCTTCCGAAATTGGAGTTCGGGAGATGTGTGCCGTGCGATGCTGTTGTTTGACAACCGGTATCGGCGATGCCAAACCCTCATCCGGCACCGGCGGTTGCGGCAATGCGTCGGGCATCACAGCCAACGCCGGCTCTGCCGAACGGTGCACATCGACCACGGGTGTACGCAGCACCCACCATGTAATAAGAAATGTAGTGATAAATATCGCTGCCACGGCTGCCCATTCCCACCGGCGTGACCACCACCCCTTCCTTGTCGGTACGGAGGGTGTCTTGGGTGCGGACAGCGACTGTTCCAACCGCTCCCAACCGCCGGCAGGCAGAGGTTCGGAGTAGTCGCGCAGTTGCGTCTTTATCTTTTTAAGCCATAAATCGTTTTCTTGCTTCATCTTTACTTGTCATTACTAAGTATTACAGTCCAGCCACTGTTGCACCTTCTTTGCCAACAAAGCACGGGCGCGTACCAGCTGTGAGGCTGACGACTTGTCGTTAATGCCCAGCAATAGGGCTATCTCTTTGTGAGTCTTCTCTTCTATTACATACAGGTTGAACACCGTGCGGTATCCTGTCGGCAACTCTCTGATGAACCGCATGAGCACCTCTTCGGGGACGCGCTCCACTGCTGCCTCGTCGGGTTCGTCATACGCATCAGGCTCGTCGTCCAAGCGACCCATTCTATTCATAACGGCATTCTTCCGCAGATACCCCAGCACGATGTTGGTCATCACACGCGTCATCCACGCAAACAACGACCCTTCGCCCTGCCAGGTGAACTTGTCGAGTACGCCGAATATCTTTATGAACCCGTCGTGCAGCAGGTCTTCAGCCGTTTCGCGGTCGCTTACATAGCGCAAACACAACGCAAGTAGTCGACCTGCATATTGCTCATACAATGCTTTCCGGGCTGAGTTGTTAGCCTGTTGACATAATTCGACCAGTTCTCGCTCTTTCATTTCATTAAAGTAGACAACGGTGTTTACTCGCTTCTATAAACGGGGCAAAAGTAAGAATACTGCATTGTTCATGCAACTTTTATTGATTTATAGCTCATGGGATAACATGGGATAACAGCCTCATCTTGTGGAATAAGGCACAGATACATGACAAAGATGTGTCTTGATAGTCCCGTAATGCAAAAAACTTCATAACTAAACTAAACGATTATTAACAACCTGTTTTTGTTTCGGGATTAATTGATACGTTTGCACAAAGAATAAGAAAAAGAATTGGTTTATATTAAATTAAGTATCCGTAATAATTAAAAAAATGAAAGTCTTGCAAAGTCAAAAAGCATCCAAAAAATCCTCGTCGTCTTCCAAAGGAACACAGACAGGAAAGAAATCGGCTGAACTTCCCCCATTATCAGGGAGAACTGATTTGCAGCCCACCGGACGTATGAAAGAGATTTACGAGAACGTGGTTTACTGCATTGAAGATAAGGGAATCTACTTGGACACGCACCTGAGTCTGGGCAAATTTTCCAGACTATTGTACACCAATACGACGTATCTGTCGAAAGTAATCAATACTTTTTGGGGATGCAATCTCAAAACGCTGCTTAACCGCTACCGGGTGGAATATGCCAAAAAGTTGCTCGTAGAAGATAAGTGCGACTTCCACACACTTCCCACTCGCAGCGGATTTGCCTCCAAGAGCACCTTCTACACGGCATTCATGAAGTACGAAGGTGTTAAGCCTGCCGATTATCGCTACTCTCACATGAAGGACGAAATCCGCCGGAGAATAGACGCCGAATTGGCAAAATTATCGTTTTAAACTTGTATGGTTACGGCGGCAGAAACATGTACTGTTCGCTTGAACGGAATGAGAAAAAGAGGCTGTGTCGAAAGTCGGATTAGGGTTTTAGTATATCCAGGGTAGTCGGAGTGCCAGACCAGGGTAGTCGGAACGCCCGACTAGGGTAGTCGGAGTGCCCGACTAGGGTAGTCGGAGTGTCAGACTAGGGTAGTCGGAGCGCCAGACCGGAAATGGATGGATAACCCGACTTTTGACACAGCCTCTTTTTCCTTTTTATTTATCGCCTCAATTAAAATAAGTATCATGGCATATATAATAGGTATAGATGTAGGTGGAAGCACCACCAAAATAGTAGGTATGGAAGAGGGACGCATCGTGGCGCCCATGTTTATCACGGCAGCCGACCCGGTCACCTCCCTGTTTGGAGCATTCGGTAAATACATGCACGACAACGGCATTCGCCTGACCGACATCGCGCAGATCATGCTGACCGGAGTAGGTAGCGCTTTCATCAACACACCCCTTTACGGATTGCCTACTCACAAAGTCGATGAATTCATAGCCAACGGATTGGGTGCCCGTCATGCCACCGACCTCTCCCGCCTCGTCGTAGTAAGCATGGGCACCGGAACCTCCTTTGTCAGGCTTGACGGCGACCGGATAAACCACATCGGCGGCGTAGGCATCGGCGGTGGCACACTGCAAGGATTGTCGCGCCTGCTGTTGAAAACCGACGACTTCCGCCGCATTGCCGAGATCGCCGAACAGGGAGACATCACCCGCATCAACCTGCAAATAGGAGATATCAGCAACCGCGCCCTGCCCGACTTGCCGATGAATGCCACCGCTTCGCTCTTCGGCAAGGTCGACAGCAATGCCACACCTGCCGATATCGCCAAAGGCATCATCTGCCTCGTGCTGCAAACCATCGGAGGAGCTGCCGTGCTGGCGGCACTGAACAGTACGATAAAGGATTTTGTACTGATCGGTAACCTTACACAACTCCCCCAGTGTCATGAGATATTCTCCAATATGGAGCGAATCTATCACGTGCACTTCCATATCCCCCCCTATGCAGAATATCGTACAGCCATCGGAGCAGCCCTCGCGCATGAGCGTATCTAATTATTTTATTTTGTATCTTTTTGGGGTACAAGAAAATAGTTATACCTTTGCGCCGATTTTGTGAATAATATAATGTCTCACTCAATTAATTATCAATAACTTATAATAATATGGACAATTTAAAGAACGTAGCTCCCATCGAAGATTTCAATTGGGATGCTTATGAAAAAGGCGAGACCGTAACGGGTTCCAGCCACGAAGAAATGGAAAAAGCGTATGACAATACGCTGAACAAGGTAACCGACCGTGAAGTGGTAGATGGAACCGTCATCGCCATGAACAAACGCGAAGTCGTTGTGAACATCGGTTACAAATCCGATGGTATCATTCCCTTGAACGAATTTCGTTACAACCCCGACCTGAAAGTAGGCGACACCGTAGAGGTGTATGTCGAAAATCAGGAAGACAAGAAAGGACAATTAGTCCTGTCGCACCGCAAAGCACGTGCAGCACGCTCGTGGGACCGCGTGAACTCCGCACTGGAAAACGAAGAAATCATCAAGGGATTTGTAAAATGCCGCACCAAGGGTGGTATGATTGTCGACGTATTCGGTATCGAAGCATTCCTCCCCGGCTCGCAAATCGACGTGAAACCGATCCGCGACTACGATGTTTTTGTCGGCAAGACCATGGAATTCAAGGTGGTGAAAATCAACCAAGAATTCAAGAACGTGGTGGTGTCGCACAAGGCACTCATCGAAGCCGAACTGGAACAACAGAAGAAGGAAATTATCAGCAAGCTCGAGAAAGGTCAGGTACTCGAGGGAACTGTCAAGAATATCACTACCTACGGCGTGTTCATCGACCTGGGCGGTGTAGATGGATTGATTCACATCACCGACCTGTCGTGGGGACGTGTCAGCGACCCGAAAGAGGTTGTCGAACTCGATCAGAAGCTCAATGTCGTTATCCTCGATTTCGACAACGAGAAGAAACGCATTGCCCTGGGCTTGAAACAACTCTCTCCGCACCCGTGGGATGCTTTGGCTGCCGACCTGAAAGTGGGTGACCACGTACATGGCAGGGTAGTCGTTATGGCAGATTACGGTGCATTCGTAGAGGTAGCCCCCGGCGTAGAAGGACTGATTCACGTATCCGAGATGTCGTGGTCGCAACACCTGCGCTCGGCACAAGACTTCCTCAAGGTGGGCGACGAGGTAGAGGCAGTTGTACTCACCCTCGACCGCGAAGAGCGCAAGATGTCGCTCGGTCTGAAGCAGCTCAAGCCGGATCCGTGGGAGACCATCGAAATCAAATATCCCGTCGGCTCCAAGCACACTGCCAAAGTGCGTAACTTCACCAACTTCGGCGTATTTGTAGAGATCGAAGAGGGTGTGGACGGATTGATTCACATCTCCGACCTGTCGTGGACAAAGAAGGTAAAACATCCCTCCGAGTTTACGCAAATCGGCGCCGACATCGACGTACAGGTATTGGAAATCGACAAGGAGAACCGCCGTTTGAGCCTTGGTCACAAGCAACTCGAAGAGAACCCGTGGGATGTATTCGAAACCATCTTCAGCGTAGGCTCGGTACACGAAGGTACCATCGTCGAAATGCTCGACAGAGGAGCCGTTGTAGCGTTGCCTTATGGCGTAGAAGGCTTTGCCACTCCCAAGCACTTGGTTAAGGAGGACGGCACACAGGCTCAGCTCGACGAGAAACTGCTGTTCAAGGTGATTGAGTTCAACAAGGACACCAAACGCATCATCGTTTCGCACAGCCGTATCTTCGAAGATGCTTCCAAGCACGAGGAACGTGCCGAAAAGCGCGCTGCCAAGAAGCCGGCAGGACGCCGCGAAGAAGCACCTGCCATTCAGAATCAGGCTGCATCAACAACGTTGGGCGACATCGATGCTTTGGCTGCATTGAAAGAGCAGATGGAAGCTGAGAAGAAATAATAGAATTTTATTATTCAAGTCTTTGGAGAGGGGTGTGTCGTTTCGGCACACCCCTCTCTTTTATCAATCCCGCTTTAGGCGGCAATCAATAAATAGCGTAACTTTGCCCCATCATGGAGAAATTCGAAGTAAATATCCTGGGTTGCGGCTCTGCCCTTCCCACTACGCGGCACTTTCCCACCTCGCAAGTGGTCAATGTGCGCGACAAACTCTTCATGATTGACTGCGGAGAAGGGGCACAATTACAGTTCCGCAAGGCGCGCCTGAAGTTCTCGCGCCTCAACCAAATCTTTATTTCCCACTTGCACGGCGACCACTGCTTCGGGTTGCTCGGGCTGATATCGACATTTGACCTGCTGGGGCGTACCGCCGAGTTACACATACACTCCCCGGAAGGGTTGGAGGAACGGCTTGTCCCCATGCTCAATTACTTTTGCCGCGGAATGGGCTACCGTGTGCTGTTCCACCCGTTCGATACCCGGGAAGTTGCACAAATCTACGAAGACCGTTCTCTCACCGTCACCACCCTTCCGTTGCGCCACCGCATACCCTGTTGCGGCTTTCTCTTTGCCGAAAAGCAGCGCCCCAATCACATCATTCGCGAGCAGATAGATTTTTATGGAGTTCCCATGCACGAACTGAACCGGATAAAGAACGGCGCCGACTATGCGACACCCGACGGTCGGCTTATCCCTAACTCCCTGCTTACACGTCCTGCCGCTTCCCCCCGCCGGTACGCCTACTGTTCGGATACTGTCTATATGCCCGAGCTTGCCCCTTTGATAGCGGGAGTCGATCTGCTCTTTCACGAAGCAACGTTTGCCCACAGCGAGCTGTCCCGTGCCCGCGAAACGTTCCACACCACCGCCCGCCAGGCAGCCGAACTGGCAGCTGCCGCCCGGGTGCGCCGACTGCTCATCGGACACTTCTCGGCACGTTACGAAGACGAATCCGTGCTGCTTGCCGAAGCGTGTCAACTGTTCCCCGACACTCTGTTGGCACACGAAACACTCTGTGTATCGGTAGGATAAGAGTACACCCGCACGCTTTTTTCTTCTATTATTTTGTTTTATATCACCAAATGTTCTACTTTTGCGCAATATAATCAATTTACACCTCTGCCATAGATTGATGAAAAAGATACTCATCTGCTTACTCCTGTCATGGACAGTCACTCCGACGCTCGTTGCACAGACACGCCACGGGCAGGTAGAAGATGCTCCGCAGCAAGAGACACCGGCAACCGCGATACAAATCAGCGTGTCCGATGACAACGTGGTGCGGGTGCAACATGCCACGCAAGGAATGCAGATGGAACTGTACAGCATTGTCGGCATCAAACTTGCCACCTATCCCATTCGTTCGGCAGACGAATCTTTCCGCATCGAACAACCCCGAGGTTACTACATCGTCAAAATAGCCGGCGTGGTACGCAAAGTAATCATCAAGTAGGTATGAACAGCACCTATAATGAAGTAGAAGTACTGAAACTGCTTCAGAACGAAAAAACACAGAAGCAAGGATTTGAACAGGTTGTGGCGCAATACAGTGAGCAGCTATACTGGCAAATCCGACGCATGGTACTCTCTCACGAAGATGCCAACGACCTTCTTCAGAATACCTTCATCAAAGCGTGGATTAACATCGACTACTTTCGCGGCGACGCCAAACTCTCCACTTGGCTCTATCGCATCGCCCTTAACGAATGCCTCACATTCCTGAGCAAACAGCGCCTCACCATCTCGATCGACGACGCCGATGCCAACGTGTTGCAGAAACTCGAAAGCGACACCTACTTCTCGGGCGACCATGCACAGAAGGTGCTACAGGAAGCCCTGCAAACACTCCCCGAAAAACAACGCATGGTATTCAACCTGAAATACTTTCAGGAAATGAAATACGAAGAGATGTCGGAAATCTTCGGCACTACCGTGGGAGCACTCAAAGCATCCTACCACCACGCCGTGAAGAAAATAGAAAAGCATTTAGAAAAAGAGGTTTAAACCTTTGTAACTCATCATAGTCTAACAACACAGAAAGGAGAAAACTAATGAAAGAGGAAGATAACATCTTTAAAAAAGTAGGCAGAGAAAACCCGTTCGGAGTACCCAATGGCTACTTCGACAGTCTTACTCAACAGGTGATGAGCCAACTCCCTGAGAAAGAGACACCTGCCCTCACTGTGCGGCGCATTCCCACCCGCTGGGAACGTCTCAAGCCATGGTTCTACATGGCAGCCATGTTTGCCGGAGCAGCACTCATTATTCGTGTCGCCTCTACAGCTTTCACACCCTCAGTCGATGTGGCAGTTATAGAGAATACCGAAGTCGAAGCTGCCTCGGACGAATACATCAGCACCATCGTCAACAGTGCAATGCTCGACGATTACTCACTGTACATCTATCTCTCGGAAGCCACCGCAGAGTGATTAACCCCCAAATGTCTATTAAACAACAATGAAAAAACTTATTCTTTTACTGCTCATCGTATATGGAAGTAATCCCTTTGTTTCGGCAAGAGACGGACGCAACCAACACTTGTCGCCCGAAGAGTTTCGCGTCAAACAGAAAGAGGTCATCAAGGAGACTGCCCAGCTGACCGATAAAGAGGCGGACAACTTCTTTCCCCTCTATTTCGAACTGCAAGACCGCAAACGCGAGATGAACAACAAGATGTGGCAAGATATACGGTTAGATAGAGGCAAGGAAATCAGCGAAGAGCAATATGGCAAGATGATGCAGGTAATAAGCGACACCCGTATCAACCTTGCCCAATTGGAGAACGAATATCTGACAAAGTTCCGAAAGGTACTTTCCAATAAAAAGATATTCCTCGTGCAGCGTGCCGAACTGCGTTTCCAAAGGGAAATACTCAAGGGCATGCATAGGGGAGGTCAGCCTCCCGGAAACCAAAAGGCAAAAAGACCCCAATAAAGAGAACTGAAGTATCATAACAGAGGACGTAAAAGCCTTGTGAGTTTCTATTTCGAATAGTACTCATGAGGCTTTTATGTTACAAAATCGCACTACTAAGATGAAAAGAACACTCGCAATCACAGCAAGTTGCCTCCTGCTACTCTGCCTCGCAGGCGTCATGCCGATACAGGCACAACCGTCGGCTGCCGACGACGTGGTGACCATCGCCGGCGTGGTACGCAACAAAGACAACCGCAAGAAGCTGGAGAATGTCACCATCACTCTTCCGGGCAGTAACATCGGAACGGTGACCAATGCCGACGGATACTTCGCGCTCAAGGTAAGAGCGTCCGACGCTGTCAATGAACTGAAGGCATCGCACGTGGGCTACATCAATGCGACGCTCTCCCTCAAAGACCTCACCTCACTGACCGACCTCACCGTCTGGATGATACCTGCCGCCAATGTCCTCAGCCAAATCACCGTCTACGCCGATCCCCGGCAGATAGTAGAGGATGCCATCGCCAAGATTCCTGCCAACTATGCCGCCAACAAAAATCTGCTCACAGCCTTCTACCGCGAAACAGTGCAGAAACGGCGACGCTACATCAGCCTGTCCGAAGCTGTGATGTCGATCTACAAAACCGAATACACCAACCGCGATGTTCGCTCCGACCGCGTACGCATAGAGAAAGGACGCCGATTGGTCAGCCCGCGACTGAGCGACACGTTGGCAATCAAACTGATGGGTGGTCCGACCCTCTCCATCAACCTCGACCTGGTGAAAAACGAAAACACCCTGCTTTATCCCAAGGATCTGGACAATTACGAGTTTCGGCTGGAAGACCCCGTCAGCCTGGACAACCGATTGCAATACGTGGTGAGCTTCCAACCGCGCGTCACGCTGGATTATGCCCTGTTCTACGGAAAGATATACGTCGACCACCAGCAACTGGCATTTACCCGCATCGAGTTTTCGCTCGATATGCGCGACCGCCTGAAAGCCGTCGAAGCCATCCTCAAGCACAAACCGCTCGGCTTGCGCTTCCGTCCGCAGGAGGTTTCCTATCTGGTGACCTACAAGTTGCAGAACGGCGTCGCTTACCTCAACTACATACGCAACGAGATGCGGTTTAAATGCGACTGGAAGAAACGTCTCTTCTCTGCCACCTATACCGTGCTCTCCGAAATGGTGGTAACCGACAGGAAGCCCGAAACCACAAACCCCATTCCATACCGGACAGCATTCAAAGAAAGGCAGATTTTCAATGAAATGGTCGACGTGTACTGGAACGAAGATTTCTGGAAAGAATACAATATCCTTGAGCCTACGGAGTCGCTCGAACATGCTGTGGAGCGTCTCAAAAAGCGATAAGACGATTTGAGCAACAAAAAGTCGATTCGAGCAAAGGAAATGCCATTTTGAGTATCTCCTCTGTGTGCGTATGCCCGTACCTTTGCAGCATCATAACGCAAGCAAGTTAACACAAGCAGGTTACGCATCCGAATCGTATATAACCTAATTCAATGGTACTAACCACAAGAAACTCTCTTAGTTACACACACAATAAATACACATCGTTAGCACGTGCAAAAAATCCTCCGACGAGAGCCGGGGGATTTTTTATATGTGTCTTACCGAAAGCATGCTCCCGTCCAACGGGATAGCAGTCTTCTCTCAATAGGATAGCTGTCTTGTTCCAATGGGATAACAGTCTTCTCCCAACAGGATAGCAAAGCCCAATATATCACAATTATGTTTAAAATGGCAAGTACTTGATTCTATTATTCAACTATCTTTGTTCCGTCATGCCGTTCGGCATGTGTGCGCCAATCATATAACGCAACTATATACTTTGTTGTACGGAGAATGTCGTTATCACTTTAAAAAAGAAACAACAATGAAACACTTAAAATATGTTTTATTTATCATGAAAGCGATTGTGTTGCTTTCATCGTCTTGTGCTTCCTGGAAAAATATAGAAAATTGTGAGATACAAAGAGTCATAGTGATAACTGATGAAAGCGATGACTTATATTATTTGCGCGTTAAATTTAATAGTTGCGCTTCAAAAGAATTGCGAGAAAATCTGGTAAAAGAGGAATTAAGAAATAGGTTTCCACTAATCGGAAATAAAACGATATATGTGGAAGAATATCCAGGGAAACTGTATAATGAATATAACTATAAGATAAAGGTTGGGGGTGTAAGTTTATCTGGACAAATCATCGACCGAAAAGTAGGTTATTTTGTAGAAATTCCCACAGAGTTATTATCTCAATTGGATAAAATGGGAACTGATAGTACGCTGATTTTAAATGAATATGAGGGTAAATACTTAAATTTTATATTTTCACTTGATGCTATGAAATTTAACCTTATTGGGAAGCGGGTTGCTTTTTGTGAAAGCAAAACGGATTTCTTTAAATATGAACGAGATTGGCACTATCGCGGCAATGAACGGGGTGTTGGTGGAACAATATTGTATATTTTCACTGCCGAGCAAAAAGTAGAAAGCGGCGGTTATGACGCTGCCGTTGCGTACTGGAAGAAGCTCGCAATACCGATAGAAAAGGTAGTTGAAAGATTGAGAAGCAAACTTGTGGGTAAGATTGATGGCTCCGAAACGAACACTAAAGATAAGCCGCTATTAACCATCGTAGATGGTTTGCGATTGAATGGGGATTTTTTGCGCATCTTGGCATTGAATATAGAAGAGGTGAGAAGTGTTGTCATAGATGGAGAAAAGGTGATGAGTGCAAAGATAGATGCATCTGCCACGTATGAAGAAGATGGGGTTCGGTATCAGGGAGTTGTTTCTTTCAAGACAAAGCTGTTGTTTGTTGTCAATGGCAAGTTGCTGCATAAGCAGAGAGACAAGCAGGCTGTTCTTTCCAAGATAAAGCAAAGAGAGATTGTTGCGTTACAGCGAATCTCTGCTGCCGATGCTTCCCAACGATGGGGGCGTGCAGGCAGGTATGGAGCAGTGATAATTACACTTTAAAGTAAGTATGAATATGAAAAATATGCTTGACATAAAAACCCGCAAGGAATTGCACGCATGGCTCGTTGAAAATTACGACAAGGAAAAGGAGTGCTGGCTGATTGTAAAGAAAGGGAAAGTAAGACCCGACAATGCTGTTTGGTATTTGGATTCGGTCGAAGAAGCGTTGTGCTTCGGCTGGATAGATTCAATCAACAAAAATGTGAATGGAATCAACTTACAAAAGTTTTCGCCGCGAAGTAAAAAAAGCGTTTGGACAGAACTGAATAAGGAAAGGTGTCGTCGGCTCGAAAAATTGGGACTGATGACAGATGCCGGCAGAAAAGTTTTACCCGATATGTCGGAAAGCGGTTTTGTGATAGACAAAGATGTTTTGCACAATTTCATCGGAAATCAGATAGCGTGGGAAAATTTCAATAGATTTCCGTTGTTGTATCGGAAAGTTCGGATTGACACCATACAGCGCGTCAAAAAAAACGAGGACATGTTTTGGCAACGATTAAAGAAGTTGATTGAAAAATCGGAGCAGAATGAAATGTTCGGCGATTGGAACGACAACGGACGATTGTTGAATTATTAACCGGTACGGGTTTGAGACAAAAACAATAGAAAATCACACCGATAATAATAGGAAATAATCTGATAAGACTATTTAAAAAAGATTATTTAATAGTATTGTTTTGACTTATGTCGGGATGATTTCCCGCATTGGGCAGATGGAACAATCCTTTCGTATGGATGCTGACGACTGATTTGGATTTACTGTTCGCCAATAGCGGTATTTACAGTTCGCCAATAGAGGTATTTACTGTTCGCCAATAGCAGTATTTACGGTTAGTAAATAGCGGTATTTACAGTTCGCCAATAGCGGTATTTACAGTTAGTAAATAGAGGTACTCCCGCTTCGTGGGTAGAGGTACTCCCGGTTCGTGAGTAGAAGTACCCCCGGTTTGTGGGTGGAAATGAGGCGGTTTCCATCGGGGGTTACTCGAACTCTTCGTCGCTGTTGAGCATCTGTGAGGTGGGTTCTTCGGAGGTCTGTGCGTCGGTGACGAAGCCACTGCCGGTAGGGAAGTCGTTGTCGGTGAAGTCACTGCCGGTGGTCACTTCCATGGGTATCTGCGCGTCGTGCAGGCGCTGGGCTTCGAGGGCGGCGCGCTGTTCGTCGAGTTTGGCGGTGTAGCGGCTCACGCTCAGTATCATGCCGATGTAGATGCAGTTGATCCAGATGGATGTGCCTCCCATGCTGATGAGCGGCAGCGGCTGTCCGGTGACGGGCGCCAGTCCGACTGCCACCATCATGTTGAACATCGCCTGTGAGACGAGCAGCAGCGAGATGCCGATGACGAGAAATGCCGGGAAGGTGCGGTCGCACTTGCGGGCAATGCGTCCCACCCGTATGAGCAGCACGATGTAGAGAAAGACCACAAAGGCTGCCGGCAGCAATCCCAGCTCTTCGAGGATGATGGCGTAGATGAAGTCGGAGAAGGAGAGGCTGAGGAAGTCGCGCTGTATGGAGTTGCCCGGTCCTTTGCCGATGATGTTGCTTGTGGCAACGGCAATGCGGGCGTGGGTGACTTGCGCGTTCTGGTCGGTCACCTTGAACTCGGCGGCAGGCACCTTGGTGTCTTCGTCCATGAAGCGCACGATGCGGGCGACCCACGTGTCGGCTCTGCTCAGCAGTGAGCTTTCTTGCAGGTCGACGTTCTTCACCGCCAGGTGGAACGCCACGCCTGCCGCCACGAGTCCTGCCACGACAATCACGGGTATCAGCAGCTTCCTGAACGAGACCCTGCCGATAATCATCATCAGGTAGACCACGCCGAAGAGCAGCGCCGCCGTCGACAAGTTCTCGGGCAATATCAGCCCGCACACCAGGCAGGTGATAATCATGATGTACCTGAATGCATTGGGCGATGCTCCGTGCTCGTTCTGCCCCTTGGAGAGGATGTATGCCACGGCAATGACCACTGCCATCTTTGCCAGTTCCGACGGCTGGAAGGTGAAGCCCATGACCGAAATCCAGCGCGAGGCATCGCCTACGCTCACGCCCACTGCCGTCACCATCACCAGCAGCACGATGGAGGCGGGAAGCAGGAACACCGGTATGGCGGAGAACCATTTGTACTGGATGTTGTGCGTCACCACCATCAGCCCCACGCCTACCATCAGCAGGATGCCGTGGCGGGTGATGGGCGCCCAGTGGTCGCCGCTCTTGTACGACAGCGAGGCTGCCGCGCTGAACACCTCGGTGACGGAGATGAGGCAGAGGAAGAGGAAGATGATCCAGATCACCTTGTCGCCCTTGAATATGCTGCGAAGTAAGTCCATTACAGTGCGCTGACGTATTTCTTAAACTGGTCGCCGCGGTCTTCGTAGTTCTTGAACAGGTCGAACGACGCGCAGCAGGGGCTGAGCAGCACCGTATCGCCCCGTTTTGCCAGGCGATAGGCAGCATCGACAGCCTCCTTCATGCCGCTGTTCACTTCGGCTGTGGGCAGTCCCATCGGGTCGAAGAAGGCGTGCAGCTTGGTGTTGTCTGTCCCGAGGAAGAGGAGGGCGCTGCACTTCTCGCGTACCAGCTGCGCTATCTCGGTATAGTCGTTGCCCTTGTCGGTGCCGCCCAGTATGAGCACCACCGGCGTCTTCATGCTTTGCAGGGCATACCAGCAGGAGTTTACGTTGGTGGCTTTGGAGTCGTTGATGAAGGTCACGCCGCGCACAGCTGCCACATACTCCAGCCGGTGGGAGACCCCTTTGAAGTCGGACAGCGCCCGCCGGATGCATGTCTTCCCGATGCCGGCAAGGTTGGCAGAGATGCCGGCAGCCAGCGAGTTGTAGAGGTTGTGTGTGCCGTGAAGCGCCAGCTCCTCCTGCTCCATGTTGAAGGCGACGGGTGTGTTGATGACAATCTCGCTGTCGACGGCGTAGGCAATGGCGCCGTCCTCTTTCACGGCAGCAAAGGGGTAGAGGTGAGCCTTCAGTCCGTGCTTTGCCAGCTCGCGGCGGATGATGGGGTCGTCGTTCCAGAAGATGAAGGCATCGTCGGCGGTCTGGTTCTGCGTGATGCGGAACTTGGCGTCGACATACTTCTGCATGTCGTGGTCGTAGCGATCCATGTGGTCGGGGGTGATGTTGAGCAGTACGGCAAAGTTGGCACGGAAGTCGTACATGTTGTCTAACTGGAATGAGATGAGTTCGATGACGTAGTAGACGTGCTGATCGGTAGCCACCTGTAACGCCAGGCTGTTGCCGATGTTGCCTGCCAGTCCCACGTTCAGTCCGGCGCTTTTGAAGATGTGGTAGATGAGCGACGTGGTGGTGGTCTTGCCGTTCGAGCCGGTGATGCAGATCATCTTGGCACGGGTGTATCGTCCGGCAAACTCAATCTCCGAGATGATGGGCGTGCCCTGTGCTTTCAGTTGGCGTATCAGCGGGGCATCGTTGGGGATGCCGGGGCTTTTGATGACCTCGTCGGCATTGAGGATGAGCGCTTCGGTGTGTCTGCCTTCTTCCCAGAGAATGCGGTAGTCGTTGAGTTGTGTCTTATACTTCTCCTTGATGGCCGACGCGTCGGACACGAAGGTATCGAATCCCTTCATGGAGGCGAGGACTGCCGCTCCGGCGCCGCTTTCGCCGGCGCCGAGGATGGCGATTCGTTTCTTTCTGTTCGGAGTATCCATATTCATTTGTTTGTATTTATCTTATCTTCAGTGTGATGATGGTGATGGCAGCCAGTACGATGGTCACAATCCAGAAGCGGACGGTTATCTTGGCTTCGTGGAAGAGGCGGTCGGGCTTGGTGAACTTCACCGTGCTGCCGGCTTCGACCAGCGACATGGCGGTGCGGAAGTGGTCGTGGATGGGTGTGCGTTTGAACAGCCGCTGCTTCACGCCGCGCCGTTTGCCGGCTTTGTAGTAGCCGCGTTGCAGAATCACCGAGAGGTTCTCGACCAGGAAGACGCCGCACAGGATGGGGATGAGCAGCTCCTTGTGGATGATGATGGCAAACACGGCGATGATGCCTCCGATGGTGAGGCTGCCCGTGTCGCCCATGAAGACCTGTGCCGGATAGGCGTTGTACCACAGGAATCCGATGAGCGCCCCTACGAAGGCGCAGATAAAGATAACCAGCTCCTCGGCGCCGGGGATGTACATGATGTTGAGGTAACCGGCAAAGTTGATGTGGCTCGACATGTACGCCAGTATGCCCAGCGTCAGCCCGATAACGGCGGAGTTGCCGGCTGCCATGCCGTCCATGCCGTCGTTCAGGTTGGCGCCGTTGCTCACCGCCGTCACCACGAGGATGGTGACGATGACAAAGAGCACCCATCCTGCCGTCTGTGCATGCTTGCCCATGAACGCCACGATGTCGGCATAGTCGAGGTTATTGCCCTTGAAGAAGGGGATGGTGGTCTTGGTGGACTTGATGTTGTCGTCGTCGTGCACCACCCGCATCTCCTGTCCGGGCTTGTGCACCTCGATGTTCTCGCGAATCACCACCTGCGGGCTGAGGTAGAGCGTCAAGCCCACAATCAGTCCCAGTCCCACCTGACCGATAATCTTGAACTTGCCGTGCAGTCCCTCCTTGTCGCGCTTGAATATCTTGATGTAGTCGTCGATGAAGCCGAGCGACCCGAGCCAGAGGGTGGTGATAATCATCAGCATCATGTAGACGTTCCCCAGCTTCCCCAGCAGCAGGCAGGGGATGAGGATGGCAACGATGATGATGACTCCGCCCATGCTCGGCACTCCTTTCTTCTCTACCCCGAACGGGTCGACGGAGGCGTCGCGCTGTGTCTCGGTGATCTGCTTGCGGCGCAGCAGGTTGATGAAGCGGTCGCCCCAGATGCTCGAGATGAGCAGGGCGATGATGACAGCCATCAGGGCGCGGAACGAGGTGTAGGCAAACATGCCTGCTCCCGGGAAGTCGAACTGCTGGTCGAGCCAGCGAAAGAGATAGTATAGCATGATACTTGATTATTTGGCAGCAACGATAACCTTGTTTATCTCCTCTTTGTCGTCGAAGTGATGTTTCACTCCGCGCACCTCCTGATAGTCTTCGTGTCCCTTGCCTGCCACCAGAATCACGTCGCCCGGCTGTGCCATCAGGCAGGCGGTGCGGATGGCTTCGCGGCGGTCGGCGATGCTGATGGTTTTCTGCATCTCCCCGCTCGACAGTCCCGCCAGCATGTCGTCGATGATGGCTTGCGGTTCTTCGAAGCGCGGGTTGTCGGAGGTGATGATGAGGCGGTCGCTTGCCTTGACAGCTTCGCGTGCCATGAGCGGACGTTTGCCTTTGTCGCGGTTGCCGCCTGCGCCGACCACGGTGATCACTTTGCCTTTGCCCTCGAGCACGCCGTGTATGGCGCCGAGCACATTGGCAAGGGCATCGGGGGTGTGGGCATAGTCCACAATGGCAGTGAATCCCTGCGGCGAGCGGATGGCTTCAAACCTGCCTGCTACGGGGTACAGGGTGCTGATGGCGATCAGCACCTCTTCCTCGGGCTTGCCCAGCAACACGGCGGCGCCGAACACTGCCAGCAGGTTGTAGGCATTGAACCGACCGATGAAGTTGACTGCCACTTCGCGCCCGTTGAAGTCGAGCAGCATCCCCTCGAAGTGCGACTCGAGGATGCGCCCCTTGAAGTCGCTCAGGCTACGCAGCGAGTAGGTTGCCACGTGCGAACGGGTGTTCTGCGTCATCACCAATCCGTTCTTGTCGTCTATATTGGTCAGGCTGAAGGCGGCTTTGGGCATGTCGTCGAAGAACTTCTTCTTGGCTTTGAGGTAGTTCTCCACCGTCTTGTGGTAGTCCAGATGGTCGCGCGTCAGGTTGGTGAAGATGCCGCCGGCAAAGCGCAGCCCGCTGATGCGCCGCTGGTGAATGGCGTGCGAGCTGACCTCCATGAAGGCATACTCGCATCCGCTGTCTGCCATCTCGCCCAGCAGGCGGTTCAGGGTGACGGGGTCGGGGGTGGTATGCTCGGTAGGGATGGCGCGGTCGTCGATGTAGTTGCACACGGTAGAGACAAGTCCCACCCGGTGACCGAAGTGGCGGAATACCTTATATAATAGGGTGGCGACGGTGGTCTTTCCGTTGGTGCCGGTCACACCCACCAGCTTCAGCCGCGAGGTAGGGTCGCCGTAGAACATCGTCGCTACCCGTCCGGCAGCCTCTTCGCTCTCTTTCACCAGTACGACGGTCAGACCGGGGGGCGACTGAAACGTCATCTCCTCGCACAAGATGGCTGTGGCGCCACGCTCGATGGCAGCGGGGATATAGGCATGACCGTCGGCTTGCGTGCCGCGCATCGCAATGAAGAGATGCCCGGGCGCCACCTGGCGTGAATCGATGGACACGCCGGTAATGTCGATGTCGACGGCGCCCGAGATACTTGTCGGTCGGATTTTGGAGAGAAGTTCAATGAGTTTCATATTGGATGGATTGTTGAAAGTTCGATGACTAAAGCCGGTCAGTGGAGTGTGAGTGTGACGCGCTGTCCGCGGATTACGCGACTGCCGCCCGCAACGGACTGGCTCTTCACCTTGCCCGTGCCCGAGAGCTTCACCGTCAGCCCGCACCGTTCCAATTGGTAGATGGCATCTTTGGCGCCCATCCCCACGACGTTCGGAACGAGGTTGGCTGCCTGCTCCCCGTCGTCGGACACGGCGGCAAGGAGCGATTGGCGGGCAGGCACGTCGAGGGCATCGAGCACCCATTGTGCTTCGCGCCGGTCGCCGTTCTTCACGACAGGCAGCATCACGCCGCTACTGTCTACCGCCTGCGCCAGATGCATGTAAAGGTCTTGTGCATACACCCGTTCGGCAATCTTACCGAACACGCTTCCTGCCATGGCGCCGCCCGAGGGGTAGCCGATGTGTGGGTTCCGGATGGAGACGATGCAACTGTATTTAGGCGCATCCGAGGGGAAGTAACCGCAGAAGCTCACCAAGTGTCCGCCGGTCTTGCCCGTTCTGTCCCAGATTTGCGCCGTGCCGGTCTTGCCCGATACGGCAAATTGGGCGTTGCCTGCCTGCTTCGCCAGTCCGTCGGTGACAACCTTGCGCAGCATGACGCGGATTTGGTCGAGTGTTTTCTGCGAGCAAATCTGCTTGTTGATGACCTCGGTGGGGTACTCCTCTATCACGGAGCCGTTTTGCATGATCTCCTTCACGAACTTGGGGCGCACCATGCGTCCGTTGTTGGCGATGGCATTGTAGAAGGTGAGGATGTTGATGGGTGGCAGTTGCGTTTCGTAGCCGATGCTCATCCACGGCAGGCTGGTGGCGGAGAAGTACTCTCCCCTTGCTTTCCGATCCTTGGGTCCCCGTATGTTGGGAACACCCTCGCCTGCAATCTGCAAGTGCAACGGCTGGTCTATGCTCATCCGTTTGAGTCCGTCGACAAACTTCTGCGGGTTGTCGCGGTAGTGCTTGTTGATCAGGTAAGAGACGCCCACGTTGGAGGAGTAGCCCAGTATCTGCGTGGCGTCGATCTTGCCGTATCCGCCGCGGTTGGCGTTGTGGTCTCTCATCTCCCGTCCCTCTATCATCATGATGCCGTTTCCGGTGTTCACCTCGGTGTGCGGGGTAATCATGCCGTCTTCGAGCGCCACCATGAGCGAGGCGGTTTTGAAGGTCGACCCGGGTTCGAGCATGTCGCTGATGGCGTTGTTACGCATCTCGTAGTACTTGCCGTCGCCGGCTTTGGTCATGTTGACGATGGCTTTTATCTCGCCTGTCTTTACTTCCATGAGGATGGCTACGCCCACCTCGGCATCAATCTCTTTGAGCTTGTCCACCAGCGCCTTCTCGCAGATGTCCTGCATGTCGACGTTAAGGGTGGTCACCACGTCGCACCCGTCGACGGGCGGCACGGTTACCAAGCTGAGGTACTGGTTCATCACCTTCTGCCGGTGTGCCATGCCGTTGTGTCCCTTCAGGAGCGTGTCGAATGCCAGCTCGATGCCGTTCTTGGCGCCCTGTGCGGTGTCGGCATAGAGGTCGCCCAGTGTGCGTGCCGCCAGCGAGCCGAAGGGCTTCTTCCGGTTGTTGAACATCTGTTCGTGAAAGCCGCCGCGATACTTGTTCAGGTTGAACACCGGTAGCCGCTTCGCCTCCTTGTATTGGATGTAGGAGATGCGTCGGGGATAGATGAGGTAGTTACGGCTTCCCTTTTTGCGCCCTTGCAACAGGTGTTGCTTGAACTGTGCGGCGGTGCGGTCGGGGAATATCCGGTTCAGTCCCCGGCAGATCTCGTCGAGGTGGTTCATCAGCATGGTGTCTTTCTTGTAGCCGCCTGCCTTGAAGTCCATGTAGATGCGATATTCGGGCAGCGAGCTTGCCATGAGCTTGCCGTCGGCGGAGAGGATGTTGCCGCGGTTGGGCAGAATGGGCACGCTGTCGTTCACGAAGCGGTCTGCCACATCCTGCCAGTACTGTCGTTCGCCGAACATGATTTGCGTCGCTTTCCCCACGATGCATATCCCCACGACGGTCATGAAGAGTACCACGATGGAGTAGCGAATCATTATGTTTTTTCTGTTTGCAGCCATAACTTTCTAAAAGGGGTTCGGGTCAGTCGTCGATGATGAAAGGCGGTTCGGAAGGAATCTTCAGGTTGCTTTTCCGGCGTGCCAGTGCATCTTCGATGCGCGACTGCCGGCTCTGCTCCATCAGTTCGGAGTTGCGGGTGAGGGCGTCGTACTTGATGTCGACCAGCTCCTTCTTCAGCCGGTCGATCTCGATGAGTTGCTGCTGGCAGGCGTAGCGGTTGTGGATATAGAATATCACCAGCACCATGATCAGTACCAGCAGTTTGGTCTGTCGGCGAAAGAATCCGGTGGCAAGAATGTCGCCGCCTACGATGCTTTTCCACGACGCATGTTTCCGGGTTGTTGTTTCCTCGCTTTCCATATTGTTTCGAATCCGTTGTTTCACTTATCTCTTTTCGGCTATCCGCAGCTTGGCGCTTCGCGAGCGCGGGTTGCGGGCTGTCTCTTCCCCGTCGGGCACGATGGCTTTGCGGCTGACGGCGCGGTAGGGTGTTGTCAGGTTGCCGTAGAAATCGCTGTCGGCTGTTCCTTCGACGTTGCCGGTTCTCATCAGGTTCTTCACCAGCCGGTCTTCGAGCGAATGGTAGGTGATGACCACCAGCCGTCCGCCCGGGTTCAGCGCCTGGGTTGCCGCGATGAGCATCTGCCGCAAGGCTCCCAGCTCGCCGTTGACTTCGATGCGGAGCGCCTGAAAGGCTTTTGCCAGCTCTTTCTTCTCGCGTTCGCGTCCGAAGAGGGGCTTGATGACCTCCAGCAGTCCGCCGATGGTGGTGATGGGGCGTTGGGCGCGTGCTTTGACCAGGAGGGCAGCCAGCTTGCGGGCGTTCTTCAGCTCGCCGTAGAGGTAGAACACATCTGCCAGCCGTGCCTCCTCGTAGTTGTTCACCACGTCGGCGGCGCTGATGCCGGCACGTCTGTTCATGCGCATGTCGAGTGTGCCGTCGAAGCGGAAAGAGAAGCCGCGCCCGCTGTCGTCAAAGTGGTGCGACGACACGCCGAGGTCGGCAAGTATGCCGTCGACCTGCCCGATGCGGTAATAGCGCAGGAAGTTGTGCAGGTAGCGGAAGTTGCTGCGCACGAAGGTGAAGCGCGGGTCGTCGGTGATGTTCCGTTCGGCATCTTCGTCCTGATCGAATCCCAGCAACCGTCCCTTGTCGCCCAACCGCGAGAGAATCTCGCGCGAATGTCCGCCGCCGCCGAAGGTGACGTCGAGATAAGTGCCATCGGGACGAATATTCAGACCGTCGACGGCAGGTTGCAGCAATACCGGGATGTGATATGTCTCTTGTTCCATCTGCTAATTCCCTCTTCGAAAGAGCGTGTAAAGGTAACTATCTTATTTTTAGTTTCATTACAACTATCAGGCAAAATGTAATGAGGCTGTTTCAAAAGTCAGCAGCGGGCTGTAATACCCGTTAATGAAGGTCATTAATACCCGTTAATGAGAGTCATTTAGCCCCGTTAATGAAAGTCATTTAGCCCCGTAAATGAAAGTCATTTATAGTCGTAAATGAAATAGTGTCAGACCTCCAGTGCCTGTTTGATGTCGGCAATCAGGTCGTCTACGTTCTCTATGCCCACGGAGAAGCGGATGAGGTCGGGGCGCACGCCGGCTTCGATCAGTTGCTCGTCGGAGAGTTGGCGATGGGTGTGGCTGGCGGGGTGCAACACGCAGGTGCGGGCATCAGCCACGTGTGTCACGATGGCAGCCAGCTTGAGCGCATCCATGAAGCGGATGGAGACCTCGTGTCCGCCCTTCAAGCCGAAGGAGATGACGCCGCACGATCCGTTGGGCATGTACTTCTGTGCCAGCTTGTAGAACTTGTTGCCGGGCAGTCCGCAATAGTTCACCCATGCCACTTTCTTGTGTCCGGACAGGTATTCGGCAATGCGTTGCGCGTTTTGGCAATGCTGCGGCATGCGCAGGTGGAGCGTTTCCAGTCCGAGATTGAGCAGGAACGCATTCATCGGCGACTGAATACTGCCCAGGTCGCGCATCAGCTGTGCGGTAGCCTTGGTGATGTATGCCAGAGCGCCGAACGATTGGGTGTAGGTCAGCCCGTGGTACGATTCGTCGGGGGTGCAGAGTCCGGGGAACTTGTCGGCATTCGCTGTCCAGTCGAACTTCCCGCTGTCGACAATGGCGCCGCCCACGCTGGTGGCATGACCGTCCATGTACTTGGTGGTGGAGTGCACCACGATGTCGGCGCCCCACTCGAACGGGCGGCAGTTGATGGGAGTCGGGAACGTGTTGTCTACAATGAGCGGCACGCCGTGGCTGTGGGCGATGCGGGCAAACTTCTCGATGTCGAGCACCTCGAGCGAGGGGTTGGAGATGGTTTCGCCGAACAGCGCCTTGGTGTTGGGGCGGAAGGCGGCGGCAATCGCCTCTTCGCTGTCGTCGGGGTTGACAAAGGTGACGTCAATGCCCAGCTTCTTCATCGTTACGCTGAAGAGATTGAAAGTGCCTCCATAGATGGCAGAAGAGCAAACGAAGTGGTCGCCCGCCTGACAGATGTTGAAGATGGCATAGAAGTTGGCAGACTGTCCGCTGGAGGTGAGCATGGCGGCTACACCTCCCTCGAGGGCGGCAATCTTGGCAGCGACGGCATCGTTGGTGGGGTTTTGCAGACGGGTGTAGAAGTACCCGCTCTCTTCCAGATCGAAAAGACGTGCCATCTGTTCGCTGGTTTCATACTTGAATGTGGTGCTTTGGTAGATGGGAAGTACGCGCGGTTCCCCTTTCTTGGGCGACCACCCTGCCTGTACGCAGAGGGTTCCCGGACTGAATGCTTTGGACATTGTTCCTGTTTGATTAGCAATTAATAATAAAAAAGTATAGGGCGAGCAAAGAGATTCTGTGCCTGCGCCGCAAAAGTAAAGAAAATATGCCTACTTTTGTCGAAAGCTTTTTTTAATCTTCAAATTTATATCAACGGATTGATGACCCGAACAATATTACTACTGCTGATTCTCTTTACCTCTGTCGGCATTTCAGCACAGCAACAGAGACGCACCCCGAAACCTTCAAAACCCAAAACGTCTGCCCAGAGCGTGACGCAGCAGACCGCTACGCCGCGTCCGGGCGATGGTATATCGGCCTTCCTGAAACGTCACGGACGGGAGGGAGATTCCTATTATCGGCAGTTTCTGGAGCTTAACAAGGCGAAGTTGCGCGGCAAGAAAGAGTTACAGCTGGGTGTGCATTACCTGCTTCCTCCGCTGACATCCGAAGGCGGACGGGAACGACCTGCCCCGGCTTCGTCGCCCGTCCGAAGCACCGTCCGCATAGAACATCCGGTGGGCAGTACCATCCGCGAGCCGCTTTTCGGCAAGGCGCTGTCTACCGTCAAGGTCACCGGCAAGCGGTTGCAGGGCGCCTGCTTCTACATTGTCAGCGGACACGGCGGTCCCGATCCGGGTGCCATCGGACGCGTCGGTAACGTCGAGCTGCACGAAGACGAATATGCCTACGATGTTGCCTTGCGGCTGGCACGCAACCTGATGCAGGAAGGCGCCCACGTACACATCATCATCCGCGATGCCAAAGACGGCATCCGCAACGAACGTTACCTGAACAACAGCAAGCGCGAAACATGCATGGACGACCCTATCCCGCTCAACCAGACCGCCCGGCTGCGACAACGCGCCACTGCCATCAACACCCTCTACCGGAAAGACAAGGCGAAGTACAACTATTGCCGGGCTATCTTCCTGCACGTTGACAGCCGCAGCCGGCGGGAACAAACCGACGTTTTCTTCTACCATACACCGCAAAAGGAGGCAAGTCGCCGACTGGCGCTCACCATGAAGAACACCTTCCAGTCCAAATACGGACACCACCAGCCCAACCGCGGATTTACCGGCACGGTCGAAGGACGCAACCTGTTTGTGCTCCGCCACACCTTGCCTACCTCGGTGTTTGTCGAACTGGGTAACATACAGAACAGCTTCGATCAGCGCCGCTTTGTCATCAACGACAACCGGCAGGCGCTTGCCAAGTGGCTGATGGAAGGGTTTATCACCGACTTTAAAAAGCGCTGACGCCGACCATACACTACGATACGTCCGGCAAGCCCTACTGCTCCCGCCAATAGCACAAGTAATACTTCTTCACCCGCTTCTCCAACAGCGACAGATTGAGCATGTCGGATGCCTCGGCAATATGGCGGATGGTGCCGTCGTTGTAAAGGATGTCGATGCTGTCGTCGGCAGGGTCGTACATGTGCTTCTCCAAGCTCTGCATGTCGATGAAATAGCGCACCTCGTCGGGCGCAAGCCGGAGCCGGCGGGCTATCCGGTTGGTCAGTTCCGCCATGCGGTTGCTGTCGAACGGCTCCGTGCCAATCTCCACCTTAAATATATGTCGGTTAATCATGGCAAGGCTGAGGGTAGAGAGTACCTTGTCGGCATGGGTACTCCACACCTTGAGTGCTGTCCAGATGTCGTTGTCGTCGAGCGACACGAAGTGCTCTATGCAGACCGGGTCGGCATCGAACCGCTCGGGGGTGATGTCGTGATAGAGAAAGAAGCGCAGGGCAGGCGAGGCGAACAGCTCCGTTCCCCGTCCGGCAAGCTCCTTGGCACGCAGCAGGATGTGGATGAGCATACGCTCGTAAGCCACCGACGTCTTGTGCAGGTAAACCTGCCAATACATCAGCCTGCGGGCAGTGAGGAAGTTCTCGATGGAGTAGATACCCTTCGCCTCGACCACCAGATGGTCGTCTTTCACGTCGAGCATCTTGATGATGCGCGCCGACCCGATGTTTCCCTCGGACACGCCGGTGTAGTAGCTGTCTCGCCGCAGGTAGTCCAGCCTGTCCATGTCGAGCTGTCCGCTGACAAGCTGATGGAGGAAGTGTTTGGGGTATTCGTTCTTGAATATCTGGATGGCAAGTGTGAGTTGCCCGTTCATCTCGCGGTTGATGCGCTCCATCAGCATGAGCGAGATGTGCTCGTGCGGCACGCCAGGCACAATGGTATCTTCCAGCACGTGCGAGAAAGGTCCGTGTCCGATGTCGTGTAGCAAGATGGCTGCCCGCACGGCTTCGGCTTCGCTGTCGAAAATGAAGTGTCCCTTTCCGGTGAGTTGCTCGATGGCTTCGCTCATCAGGTAGAACGCTCCCAGCGAGTGTTGAAAGCGGGTGTGTTGTGCCCCCGGATAGACCACCGACGAGAGTCCCACCTGCTTGATGCGGGTGAGGCGCTGCACCAGCGGATGCTGCACCAAGTTGAAAAGCAATCCTTTCGGGATATTGATGAACCCGAACACGGGGTCGTTGATGATTTTACGGTCGGTCATGATGCTGGCAGGGATTGAGTCACTCCAATACGGTTCCTTTCAGGGTGGCCGAGCTTGCTTCGGTTATCTGTACCTTCACCCGCTCGCCGATGCGATGCGTTCCTTTGTCGAACACCACGACGCGGTTCTGCTCCGTACGTCCCACCAACTGCTCGCGCGAACGCTTGGAAAAGCCCTCGGTCAGCACCTCGAACACCTTGCCGATGCAGCGGGCGTTCGACTCGGCAGAAAGGCGGTTCTGCAAGGCTATTATCTCGTTCAGCCGGCGAATCTTGGTCTCCTCCGGCACATCGTCGGGCAGGTGCTTGGCGGCATACGTGCCCGGGCGCTCGGAATATTTGAACATAAAGGCGGAATCGTAGGCACAAGCCTCCATCAGCGAGAGGGAGAGGCGGTGATCTTCTTCCGTCTCCGACGGGAAGCCGCAGAATATATCGGTCGACAAACCGCAGTCGGGCACAATCCGGCGGATGGCGTCGACCCGCTCCAGATACCACTCGCGCGTGTACTTGCGGTTCATCAGCTTCAGGATGCGCGAACTGCCGCTCTGCACCGGCAGATGGATGTGCTTGCACACGTTGGGCTGGGAGGCAATCACCTCCAGCGTTTCGTCGCTCATGTCTTTGGGGTGTGAGGTGGTAAAGCGCACACGCATCTCGGGCACTGCCTGTGCCACCGTGCGCAGCAGCATCGGGAATGTCACCACCGTGCCGTCGGGCTGCTCAAACTGATAAGAATTGACGTTCTGTCCCAGTAACGTCACCTCCCGATAGCCCTTTGCCGCCAGGTCGCGCACCTCGGTAAGGATGCTCTCCACGTCGCGACTGCGCTCTCTGCCCCGTGTATAGGGCACAATGCAATAGGTGCAGAAGTTGTTGCAGCCGCGCATGATGGATACGAAGCCTGAGATATGATTGCCTCCGATGCGCGACGGCACCACGCTGCGATAGGTCTCGGTGGTCGACAACTCTACATTGATTGCCTGCTCGCCCGCCTCTACGGCGGCAATCAGTTCGGGCAGGGTGAGATAGGCATCGGGACCTGCCACCAGATCGACATGATACTGTGTAATCAGTTCCTCCTTCACCCGTTCTGCCATACAGCCCAACACCCCGACAATGAGCGGTCGCTTCTTCTTCATGGCATGGAAGTATTCCAAACGGTTCACTATCTTCTGTTCGGCATTGTCGCGCACCGAACAGGTGTTCAGGAAGATGGCATCCGCCTCGTCCGGTGTCTGCGCCGGTACATACCCCGCCATCTGCATCACGGCGGCAATCACTTCACTATCTGCCACATTCATCTGGCAACCGTAAGTCTCAATGAACAACGTTTTGTTCTCCATAAATATATTATATCTTCTTAT
>JAISGR010000017.1 GCA_031262995.1 Prevotellaceae bacterium
ATGACTGTTGCCAGCTTCATCCCCCAGCAAGTACGCGCCGCCGGCATGGAGATGCGCGAGGTGATGACGGATATTATCGAAGATAAATTGTCGGCAGGGTAAAACCCTGTATGTACCAAAAGATGCGTATGTTTGCAATGGATACTCTATAAAAACAAGATATGTTATGGAAGTAATAGGATTAGAAAGCCAGAAAAAAGCATTGGCACAGGAGATTCTCAATATCGACAGCATCGAGGTATTGAAGTCCGTGTCGCGGGCATACACCCGGGCAATGACGCGCTTGTCGGCAAAAAAAGGAAAGGACGTTGTAGCAGGGCAGACGGATGAATACATACTCAACGGACTGAAAGAGGCATTTATTGAGCTGGGTAAGATAAAAAGAGGAGAAGTGAAGCCACGTCCCGCCGAAGAGCTGTTGAGAGAATTGCAAGCAATGGAGGAGGAAGAATGATACAAATAACGACTGCTGCCCCCTTTGAGAAAGAGTTGAAAAAACTCCGAAAGAAATATCACTCCATCGCGCAGGATTACGAACAATTGCTGAACACTTTGCAGCAGAATCCCTATGCCGGTGTTGACCTCGGCAAAGGGCTGCGCAAAGTCCGTATGGCAATACATGCAAAAGGCAGAGGAAAGAGCTACGGCGCACGCATCATCACCTATACGGATGCCATTATCAGTGTGAGTGAAGGCGTTCTGTTGCTTTTATATATCTACGACAAAGGAGAGAGTGACAATGTATCAAAACAGAAAATAGACGAGTTACTCAATTACGTAAACCGCCATGAACTTTGACGAAATACGCCCCTATCACGACGATGAGCTGCCCGTTATCTACGAGGGACTCATTGCCGACCCGATGTTCCGGCAGATGGCAACACTTGCCTTTCCGGCGGTGCCCTTCGATACATTGGCACAACAGATGCGCGCCTGCCGCACCAAGCTGGCATTCCAGAAAGCATTCTGCTACCCCATACTCAAACGGATAGCCCGCGAACACACCGACAGCCTCAGCCTCGACCGCTCCGCATCGGCTGCGCAGGAAAAGGCATGCCTCTACATCTCCAACCACCGCGACATCATCCTCGACTCGGGCTTCCTCGACATCCTGCTGGTAGACCAGGAGATGGACACCGTCGAAATAGCCATCGGCGACAACCTGCTGATCTACCCGTGGATCAAGAAGCTGGTACGCATCAACAAATCCTTCATCGTGCAGCGCAACCTCCCCATGCGACAGATGCTCGAATCGTCGGTACGCCTCTCCACCTACATCCGTCGGACCATTGCCGAAGAGAACCGCTCCATCTGGATTGCCCAGCGCGAAGGACGCGCCAAAGATTCCGACGACCGCACACAGGAGAGCATCCTGAAGATGCTCACCATGTCGGGTGCCGGCGATACCATCGACCGGCTGACCGAGCTGAACATCGTGCCGCTCTCCCTCTCCTACGAGTACGACCCGTGCGACTTCCTCAAGGCGAAAGAGTTTCAGCAGAAGCGCGACATCCTCGACTTCAAGAAGACGCCGCAAGACGACCTGACCAACATGCAGACCGGCTTGCTGGGCGACAAGGGACACGTGTTCTTCCGTACTACCCCCTGCATCAACAACGAGCTGGCACAGATCGACCGTACCCTGCCCAAACAGGAGCTGTTCGCCGCGGCGGCAGCGCTCATCGACCGACACATCCATGCCAACTACCGCCTCTACCCGGGCAACTACGCGGCACACGACGCACTGACCGGCACACAACGCTTCGCCTGCCACTACACCGCCGACGAACGGACACACTTCCTCGCCTACATCGACAGCCGCATCGAGCGGATAGACCTGCCCAGCAAGGATGTCCCCTTCCTGCGGGAGCAACTGCTGCGCATGTACGCCAACCCGTTGACCAACTACCTGGCAGCCACCCGGTCGCCCGAACCACTCCCCGTACAATGAAGAAGCTGCTCCCCCTCATCGCCCTGCTGCTCTTCGCTGCGTGCCACGACGACGAGTATCACTATCCGCCCGTCAGGCTCGAATTTCTCACAGCCACCACCGGCAGCGACGGCGCCCTGCACTCCGTCCTCACCGATAACGGGCAGTCGTTTGCCGTACTGGAAGATGCTTCGAACACCCGCACCACGCCCGACACCCTGTTGCGCATCGTCAGCAACTACGAGCAGCAGACCGACAACGGCGTGAAGCTCTATGCCGTTGCCGCTGCCGTCGCACCGCTGCCCCGACCGGCAGCAAGCTTCCCGGAAGGCGTCAAGCGTTCGCCCGCCTCCGTCACCTCCATCTGGATGGGATTGAACTACCTGAACATCCTCCTCGACGTCAAGGCACAAGACAAACGCCACAGCTTCGGCTTCGTCGAAGAGGAGAACACGCTCGACCCGGTTGCCGGCACCCGCACCGTACGCCTCTCCCTCTACCACGACGACAACGGCGACCGCCAGGCATACAGCCAGCGGGCATACCTCTCCATCCCCCTGCAATCCTACCTCGAAGCACACACCCCCACCACCATCTACTTTACGGCGACAGACTACAACGGCACACCACACAGCTACCGATTCTCCTTCTGATTCCATCCTGCCTCCGCAGTGAGCACGCCTCACTTCCACCTCCAACCCCGCCCACCGCTGCCGGCTGTGGCGCACCTCCATAGCTGCCTATGGCGCACTTCCATAGCCGGCTATGGCGAACTTCCATAGCTGCCTATGGCGAGCCTCCATGGTCGGCTGTGACGAACCGGTTGCGGATACCACAGTCTGTTAATCTTTTTCCGAATCTTCTTATAGCAAGCCATCGTTGTTCATGGAGATGCCCTACAATACCTTCTGGAGGGGGTGAAGTAAAGTATACGACTGAACCCGGTTAATGATATAGGTTAACCGGGTTAATGATATGGGTGAACTCGGTTAAGGATACGACCTTACTGTGCATACTCCTGTCAATGCCCTGTTGTCCTTTAGGTATTGTCAGCATATTTTGGGTGTATTCGGGCTTGTGACACACCGCCGCCACCGCCGGCAGCAAGGAGTGATTGGAATGAAGATTCAGTCCTTATGCATGGACAGCATAAACAACTAAAGACCTGCATAATCAATTATGTCTGCTTTTTATATCAAAAAACAAACTATTTTATTCGTATTTTTGAATAGGTATAGATGAATAATTATATTTGCAACCTGCTTACTGATATAATTTTACTTACTAAAAAACTAACGAGTATGAGACTATTTGACCGATTTACTCTTTGTAGCCTGTTAACAACAATTCTTTTACTTTCAGGATGCATAAAAGACAATGCGTACGACCCGAACAAGAAGAAAGAGACAGAGCCGGCATCCAATCCCTTCGGCGAAGGGTTTGCCGCACCGGACGGTTTCGACTGGGCAATGATACGCGACCTCCAACTGACTGCTGCCGTAAACGACGAATTCGGCGGACAGTACCGATACTTGGTGGAAGTGTTTACTTCCAATCCACTCACAGATCCGCGAGCCACTCCTGTGGCAGCAGGCGTAGCCACCGGCAACAGCCAATACGCCACGACACTCACCATTCCCGTAACCGCCGCACAGCTCTACATCCGGCAGACCGACCCCGGACAACGCCGGGAGGTCTATGCCTTTGCGGTGCCCGCAAGCAGCAACGTGATGCACTGCAAGCTGTACCCCACGGGCACCGCCAGCCGGACACGGGCGACAGAAAGCACCTCCACTGCCTACGAGGCAGCCAAAGCGGCAGGACATGTCGAGCCGGCGGTCACCGAAGAGACGCTCTTTGCCGACATCCCCACAACATCGGATGCCCCGGAAAACGCCTGGACAGGAGGGATGAACCTTGCCGACAACTCCAGATTCATCATCGGCACCGAGTTTACCGACGAGCAGCCCTTCACCGACATGATTTATGTCAATAACGGGCACGCCTCTATCTATGTGAAAGGGGTTTGGCAACCTGCTGCCGGTACCAGCCTCTCAAAGATCGACGTCTACGTGCTTGCCGGCGGCAAGATAAAAACAACGGCAGATCTGAGCTTCGACAACACCAGCTCAATGGCTGTCCAGACAGGCGGTATCATTGATGTGACGGGCAAGCTCACTTTCCACGAACCGGTGTACAATTACGGCAGGATAAACGGAGGCGACATCGTATTCTATTCCGCAGACAAACCGGATCAAGAGAACGATACCGCATACATACTGAATCACGGCACCCTTACAGCCGGAGAAGGTATCTTGCTGAGCAGGGCGAAGCTGTTCAATCATGCCGGTATCACGTTCGGTGCGAAAAGCGGTCGGTTCTCAACCTCCCAATCGAACGAAACCGTGCTGGTGAACCACGAAGGCGGTACCATACAAGGTTACGAATGGGGCGCTCCGGATGGCAGTGACGGCAGCGCATCGGTCTATAACGATGGCGTGATGGAGCTTGCCCGGTACCACAATCCCGATGGCACCGCCTACAACAGCTGCCTGATGATTGTGACGGAAGGAGCGGGCTTCAAAAAGATGGTGCTCGACAACGGCTCCCTGACTGCCGGTCGGAACGACGCCAACGAATGGTTGCCCGTACCCCGTGTAACCCTGTTGGGCTGGGCGAACGGCGGCGACCCCTATTTGGAGATGAAGAACGGTTCACTGCTGAAGACCGAAGAGCTGGTAGTCAGCCATCCGGGGCAGGTAGTCAAGGGCAGCTATAACGACACAGCCGACCTGTCGATGGTGAAAGCCGGTACGATGGCGCTGAACGGCGGCGGGGGTAGCTGGGACAACTATACCTTCTCGAAGGTC
The DNA here is from genome assembly GCA_031262995.1 of Prevotellaceae bacterium. Taxonomy (GTDB): domain Bacteria; phylum Bacteroidota; class Bacteroidia; order Bacteroidales; family Bacteroidaceae; genus Bacteroides. Next base: position 4,801 of record JAISGR010000017.1, read on the forward strand.
ATACTGGAGTGCGACACCTATACCTACTCCGGCGATGGTACCCTCATTTTGGACGATACGTCCGCAACCGGATACGACGAGTCCAAATACATCGTCGAGACCTGCGGCGGCACGCTCAACCCCGGAAACCCGGGCGGTACGCCTACCAACCCTACCTATCCCATCGTCATCCAGGATGCCACCTGCTATAGCTTTGCCTTCGAAGACCTGTGGCCTATCTACGGCGACTACGACTTGAACGACTTGATTGTCACCCTCGACAAGATTAACCTCTCCACCCGCACCGACGGCAGCGTGGAACGTGCCGTACTGACAGGCAATCTGCAAGCGGTGGGCGCCAGCAAGCAGTTGGGGCTGGGCATCCGCTTCCTGTCGGCAGCCATCGGCAGCGGTACGCTGAGCAGCCGGGTACAGGGCAACGCCGGCTCGCTCGCCTTCGAAGCCGGACAGAGCCTGCCTACCGTCATCATCTGCCAGGATGCCCACCGGTTCATGGGCAATGATGCCGGCGACCACTCTTTCATCAACGCATCCTCCGGCGATAAACGACCGGAAGTGCCGTTCGAACTGACACTCGACTTTGCCGGCACAACGGTGAAGCCTGCCGATTTCAGCATCGGCAAGATAGACATGTTCATCATTTCACGGGAGGCTGCCAAAGGTAGTCCGCGGATAGAAGTCCACGTGGCAGGTTATCCGCCTACAGACCTGGCGGACACGAAGGTGTTCGGAACGGGCAACGACAATTCGGCAATGGAACGGCAACACTACTACCTCAGTCACGAGAACTTGGCATGGGGCGTGGTCATCCCCGATCACTTTGACTGGCCGCTCGAGGCGAAGATGGTGACCAATGTGTATCCCGACTTTGCCGCCTGGGTAACGAGCGGCGGTAAGGAGGCGCAGGACTGGTATCTGAGGAACAACGGGGAGGTGTTCACGCGCGGAATGCCCACTTCACGATGATGTCCAGCAGGTCTTCCTGCCTGAAGGGCTTGGTGAGGAAGTCGTTGCAACCCGCTTCGTAGGCGGCTTGCTTGTCCTGATCGAAAGCAAAAGCGGTGAAGGCAATGATGGGTACGTCGGCAGACAGCTCGCGAATGATGCGTGTGGCGTCCAATCCGCCCAGATTCGGCATCCGCATATCCATCAGTATCACGTCGGGATTGGAGTCCTTAAACAGCTGGACGGCTTTTATCCCATCCACGGCATGTACCAGGTCGTATTTCTTCCCCAGAATGGCTTTCACGAGAATGTAGTTGTAGTTCTCGTCTTCTGCCACCAGCACTACCTTCCGCTGTCCATCGTTACTTTCGGTCGACGCGGGGGTAGGAGCGGCAGGAGCTACGGGAGCGGGTGGCGTCTCGGCGGCAGGCTGCTGTGCTTGGGGAACGGGTGCTTCCGCCGGTTTAGGCTGCATCTCGGTGTCGAACAGCGAAGGCATCTCCTCCTCCTCTTCCAGCCGGTTGGGCAGCGTGAAGCTAAACGTAGTCTGCCGGTTGGGTATGGAAGCCACCGAGATGTCTCCGCCCAGCTTTTCTACAATGGTCTTGCAGATGGAAAGTCCCAATCCGGTACCTTGTACGGTGTTATTGGCTTTCACGAAACGGTCGAACACGGTATCAATCTTCTCGGGTGCAATGCCCGTGCCGGTGTCGGTGACATGAAACTCTATCTGTTTGCCCACCCGTCGGTAGCCGTACGAGATGCTTCCGTGCGTAGTAAACTTGAATGCGTTGCCTATCAGGTTCGACAACACCTGAATGATGCGGTTCTTGTCGGTAGAGATGCGTATCTGATCGTCCGACGGTTCGAAGATAAGCTTCACATCCTCGGGACACCTGAACTGATGTGCTTCGTACACCTCCTTGCACATCTGGTGGAGGCGTACGGGAGCGATGACGAACTCAATGCGTCCGGCTTCCATCTTCGAGAGGTCGAGTATTTCGTTGATGAGTTGCAACAGCCGTTCGCTGTTGGATGCCACCATGTCGTAGTAGTTCTTGCGGTCTTCGGCGCGGTCGCTCTCGGCGATGATGCGCGAGAAGCCCACGATGGCATTGAGCGGTGTCCTTATCTCGTGGCTCATGTTGGCAAGGAAAGCCGACTTGTTGTGGTCTGAGTTCTCTGCCTTTTCCTTTGCCTCTTTCAGCTTTTCGTTCTGTCGCTCCAGTTCCTGTTCGTGGTGCAGTTGCTTCGTCTTGTCCCGTCCGAATCCCCAGATGATACCGGCTCCGTTTTCGTCGGACTGGTAATAGAGCGTGCCTTCAAGCAGTTCCAGCTCGGGATAGAGCGGCATCGGATTGCTGAGTTCAATAACTATTTGTTGCCCCTTCGCTTGCTTGACGCGCGTCACGAATTGTGTCCACATCTCTTCGCTGATGATTATCGGGCTTATTTCGGTCATCTTCATGCCGATCAATGAGCTATCGGTGTCTAAGCTATGGTATCTCCGCCACTGCTCGTTGGCAAAAATGAGTGTACAGTCCTCTTTGGCAGCAAATATATACTCTTTCGAGTGGAACAATATATCTTCCATCCGCGTCAGAATGGACGAGTTGTCGGGCTGTTCGCCGGCTACATTTTTCAGGCTATTCTTCATTTACTTAACTTTATCTGTCTTTGGAAGATTGTTTTATGTTTCTGCTCTGCGGGCTTTCTCCCATGCGCCTCCCCCGTCTCCTTTGCGGCGGTATAAGTATGCCATGCCTTTGATCACATTGACATTCATAAACAGGAAGTAGTAGGGAACAAAGAGCAACTTGTTCTTGATGTTTTTCTTTGCAAGGGCATATCCTTGCAGTCCTGCCAGGTAGAAGAGCAACTGCAACGCCAGCAGCACGGCATAGCATACCGGATGCAGCTGATACGCCAGCAGCAGGATATTCAGCGGCAGTAGCAGGAACAGCATGACAGGGGTTATCGACCAGCGCAGCACACGGTGCGACACATACTGAAAGCTGAAGATGCCGTAGCGGAACGGATTCAGCAACGGACGCAGTCGCCAGATGGCTTGCAGTCCGCCGGCGGCAATACGTACCTTGCGCTTCTGTTCCTCGTGCATGTCGGCAGAGCCTCTTTCGATGGCATAAGCGTCCCGGCAATAGGCAATCTTAAATCCTTGCATGACAATGCGGAGGGAGAGGATGAAGTCGTCGAGCAGCGTGTCGGCAGGCATCCGTTTGTACAGGTGCCGGCGAATGGCAAACAGCTCTCCGGCAGCGCCGGCGGCAGAAGACATCCGGTCGTCGAGCGATTTCAGGGTCGATTCATATTTCCAGTAAAGCCCTTCGCCTCCCGATGCGGCATTGTCGCTATCGTGTACGTCTATTCGCTTCTCACCGGCAACGCAACCCACATACGGGTCTACAAAGGCACGGGCAATCTCACGCAACGCCTCCTTGTTGAGGGTTGTATTGGCATCCGTAAAGACGATAATGGGGGTTTTGACCAATTTGACGCCGCGGTTCATGGCAGCAGTCTTGCCCTGACGTTTGGGTTGGAAGAGCACGGTCGCCTCTTCCCAGGCTGCCAGGCGGTCATTGGTGCTGTCGGTACTGCCGTCGGTCACCCAGAGGATGGTCAGTTTCTCCTTCGGGTAGTCCAATGCCAAAGAGTTGCGCATCTTCTCGTCGACCACCGCCTCTTCGTTATAGGCAGTAATAAACAATGTCATCGGAGGGAGTACCTCATCCGATGGCATAGGAAAAAGAGGATGTTTATGAAAACACTCTTTTATCTTAACTAAAAGATAAATGATAATGCCGTATCCAATATATGTATAGAAAACGACACACAAGCATATCCAAAAAAGCACTTCCAAGAAACTCATTACGCATAACTCCGGTAAAATCTTTCAGGTAATAGTATAATACGTGGCAAAGGTATGGATTATTTTTTGATACTACCAAATAAGGAATCAACAAAGTTGCTTTTTTTGCTTTTTTAGTTTATAATAATGCGATAGGGAGGAAAGCGGTACCTGTACAAATTATACAAACAAAGCACGGATGATACAGCGTGTACGCAAACCGATGGATCGCTCCATGCGGTTTCGTGCTTTCCGTATCATCCGTGCCTCGAAAGGATACCTGTCCGTGCGTATCTATTTGCGGAACGGAGGTCTCACAACCACTGCTTTCAGCTTGCGTCCGCGCATGTCGACGCAGATTTCGGTACCTACCTTGCTGTATGCAGGTGCGACGTATCCCATGCCGATGCCGATTTTGCGCATGGGCGACATCGTTCCCGAGGTCACGGTTCCTATCGGCTCACCGTCGGGAGCACACAGGCTGTATCCGTGGCGGGGAATGCCTCGGTCTATCAGCTCGAATCCCACCAGCTTGCGGGTCGTACCTTCGTTCTTCTGCTGCTCGATGGCAGGGCGATTGATGAAGTTTTTCCCGTCGACGAACTTGGTTATCCATCCCAGCCCCGCTTCGATGGGCGAGGTGGTGTCGTCAAGGTCGTTGCCGTAGAGACAGAATCCCATCTCTAAGCGGAGCGTATCGCGGGCACCCAGTCCGATGGGTTTAATGCCGTATTCGGCGCCGGCTTCGAACACGGCATTCCAAATCGTCATGGCATCTTCGGGATAGAAATAGAGTTCGAATCCGCCTGCGCCGGTGTAGCCGGTGTTGGAGAGGATGACGTCGCGTACGCCGGCAAAGGCGCCGTGCTTAAAGGTGTAGTAGGGGATAGAGGAGAGGTCTGTCTCCGTGAGCTTTTGCAGGGTGTTGATGGCTTTAGGGCCTTGCACAGCCAGCTGCGCCATGCGGTCGGAGGCGTTCTCCAGTTCGGCGCCTTCGCTGTTGTGCGACACGCACCAGTTCCAGTCCTTCTCGATGTTCGAAGCGTTAACCACCAGCAGGTACTTCTCGGCTTCATACCGGTAGACCAGCAGGTCGTCGACGATGCCGCCCGTTTCGTTGGGGAAGCAAGTGTATTGCACCTTGCCCGGCGTAAGCGCCGCAACGTCGTTCGAAGTCATCTTCTGTAGAAAAGCCAGGGCATTGGGCCCTTTTACCCAAAATTCGCCCATGTGCGACACATCGAACACGCCTACGGCATTACACACGGTAAGATGTTCGTCGATGATGCCCGAATACTCTATCGGCATGTTGTAGCCTGCAAATTCGTGCATCTTGGCACCCAACGAGATGTGTGTCTCGGTAAAGGGAGTTGATTTCATACGTTCTAAGTAATTGAGTTGTTTTAAGTTATTGAGTTGTTGTCACGTTGTCGGTTCTATGCGTTCTTTGCTACGATTTCGGCAATCTTCACAATCACGTGCATGGCTTTTTCCATGTTTTGTACGGGTACAAACTCGTATCGACCGTGGAAATTGAGTCCGCCGGCGAAGATGTTGGGGCAGGGCAATCCCTTGAAGGAGAGCTGTGCGCCGTCGGTACCGCCGCGTATGGGTTGCACGGAGGGCGTCACGCCAGCTTGCTTCATGGCTTCGGTGGCGATGTCGATGATGTGCATCACCGGTTCAATCTGTGCGCGCATGTTGTAGTACTGGTCGCGCAGTTCGAGGGTGACGGTGCCGGGTTCGTATTCGGCATTGATGAGGTCGGCGAGACGTTGCAGCCGCTGCTTGCGCTGTTCGAAGCGGTTGCGGTCGTGGTCGCGGATGATGTAGGTCACGCGTGTCTCCTCCACATCTCCGTTGAAAGAGGTGAGGTGGTAGAAGCCTTCGTAGCCGTCGGTATGCTCGGGCGTTTCGTGGTCGGGCAGCAGCGCACAGAAGCGGTTGGCCACGCGCAGGGAGTTGATCAGCTTGTTCTTGGCATAGCCCGGGTGTACGTTTCTTCCCTTGAATGTGAGCGTGGCAGCGGCAGCATTGAAGTTCTCATACTCCAGCTCGCCTGCTTCGCCTCCGTCCATGGTGTATGCCCAGTCGCACCCGAAGGCTTTCACGTCGAAGCGGTGTGCCCCTTCTCCAATCTCCTCGTCGGGATTGAAGCCGATGCGAATCTTGCCGTGCTTGATTTCGGGATGTTCCTTGAGGTAGGCTACGGCAGCGATGATCTCGGCAATCCCCGCCTTGTCGTCGGCGCCGAGCAGCGTTTTGCCGTCGGTCACAATGATATCCTCACCCTTGTGCGCCAACAGTTCGGGGAATTGCGCGGGCGACAGCACGATGTGTTCGTCGGCACAGAGCACGATGTCCGAGCCGTCATAATCGGTCACGATGCGGGGCGACACCTCCTTGCCGCTCATGTCGGGGCTGGTGTCGAGGTGTGCGATGAATCCGACGGTGGGAACAGGCTTGTCGGTGTTGGCAGGCAGGGTGGCAAAGAGGTAGGCATGCTCGTCGAGTGTTATCTCTTCCAGTCCCAGGTCTTCGAGTTCTTTCTTCAGGTAGCGGGCAAACACCATCTGTCCGGGTGTGCTCGGTGTGACGCCGGTTGTTTCGCTGGATTGCGTGTCGAAGCCGGTGTAGTTCAGGAATCGTTCTACAAGTGTCATATCAGGTTATTTTAGTCTCTTCTTCCCATGAAAATCATGATGTAATAGATGAGGGTGGCAAGTGAGCCGAGTGCGCCCACTACATACGTATAGGCAGCCGAGCGCAGTGCGTCTTCGGCTTGACCGTGGTTGTGCAGGGTGGTGATGCCCGACTGGTTGAGCCAGACCAATGCGCGCTTGCTGGCGTTGATTTCGACCGGCAGCGTGATGAAGCTGAACAGCGTGGTGAGTGCGAACAGGATGATTCCGGCAAGCATCAGTTGGGGGAACGTGTTCAGCGTGATGATGCCTGCCAGCAGCAACCATGACATCCACTGCGAGGCAAACGAGACCACCGGCACCAATTTGCTGCGCATGGTCAGCGGAGCGTAAGCGCGGGCGTGCTGTACGGCATGTCCGCACTCGTGAGCGGCTACGGCGGCAGCCATGATGCTTCTTCCGGCGTAGACGCCGTCGCTCAGGTTGACGGTCTTGGTAGCAGGATTGTAGTGGTCGGTCAGGTGTCCGTTGGTGTGCGTCACCTGTACGTCGTAGATACCGTTGTCGCGCAACATTTTGAGGGCAACCTCTTCGCCCGTCATCCCATTGCCTGTGGGTATCTTGCTATACTTCTTGAATTTGTTTTGCAGATTCATCTGCACTAACCAGCTCAGCACCGCGATGCCGATAAAGAGAATCCATGGGTTCATAATTAAATCGCTTTACGGGTTTATGATAATGATGGGTTTACTGTGACTTGTCACGATGAAAATCGTGCCAAAAGTAACGAGAATGAATGAGATAACGATTTGCCGCACTTGTTTTTTAGGAAGAATTAGAGAACAAACCGACAGGCAACGGTCACCCGCCGCTTGCTTCGTGTGGCTCCCAACCGCAGGTCTCGATACCGATTATTGGTTGGCGTAGAAAAAAGGTATATCTTTGCCGGGCAAAAAACATAAATAATCCAAGCAACATGTCGTTTATAACTAACACCTTGAGATGCGCAGCAATGCTGATTGTGCCGCTTTGCCTGTCTGCCTGCGGTGTAGACCGGTGGGCAGGCTATGCCGAAAAGACAAAGACCGACCGCTGGATAGACAGCCTCATGCGCGAAAGGTATTTATGGAATGACCGGATACCCGACTTCAACAAGCTGAACTACTTTCAGGCGCCTGCCACCTTCTTCAAGGCATTGCTCGCCCAGGAAGACAAGCTCTCCGCCATCGACAGCCTGCCGTCGGTCGCCGTGCGAAGCATCGCCGACACCCGATACAGTTACGGCATACAATATTCCATGTTTGGCCCCATGTACAACGATACGGCTTACTTTGCCCGTGTCGACTACGTGGCGCACCACTCTCCCGCCGAGCTTGCCGGTTTACAGCGCGGAGACTGGATTATGGAGATGAACGGCGGACCCGTTACCCGCAAGAACTACGTCCTGCTCTCGGGGAGCGGTGCCGTGACACTGACCGTGGGCAGCTACGACATCCCGACCGACAGCGTGATTGCGCGGGAGACTCCCGTGCCGATGGGCGCCGCCTGTGCCATCACCGACAACCCCGTATATTATAATAAGGTGTACCAACGGGCGGACAAACGCATCGGCTATTTGGTGTACAACCGCTGCACCTTTGGTGCCGATCCCGCCGCACCCGACAATCGTCCCTACGACCGCGACCTGCTCGACGCCTCGAACACCCTCGCTGCCGCCGGCGCCGCCGGAGGAGATTTCATCCTCGACCTGCGCTATAACGACGGGGGAGACATGGCGTGCGCCGAGCTGCTCTGCACCCTGCTGGCGCCTGCCGGTGCGCTGGGCGAAGTGCTGGGTTACGCCCAATACAACGACCGCATCGGCACCACCACCCTTACCCTCGACCCGGCACGCATCACCGGAGGCACCAACCTCAACGTGCAGACCCTCTACGTGCTCACCGGCACACAGACGGCTGCCGCTGCCGAGCTGATTATCAACTGCCTGAAGCCCTACATGAGCGTGGTGCTTGTGGGACAAAAGAGTGCCGGGCAGACCCTCTACACCGAGCGTTACGCCAATCCGGAGCTGCTGATACGCATCACGCCCGTGGTGTGCCGGCTCTTCAATTCGGACAACAGCTCCGACTATGCCGGCGGGTTCACCCCCGACTACCTGCTCAATCCCGACGACTATCCGGCATACTTCCTCCCGCTGGGCGACGAGCGGGAGTTGTTGCTCGGAACGGCGCTCAGCCTGATTGACGGCAGCTACACGGCGCAATAAACCAGCGTTGACACCTTGTTCACGATACCACAGGACCCCCCCCATGAGCAACCCCTCCTCAGCCACTTTCCGCGTAGGCGACGAAGCCTTTCGCCTGCGGTACCCCGCAACCGGCATCGACATCAGCCGGATGCTGCCGCCGCTGGTTCCCTTCCTCTCGCCCAACGGAGCCTCGCCGCTCTTCACCGTCACCCTGCTGCCGCCGAAAAGTCACGCCGACAGCCCTGCACGTCCTGCCGCCGTTGCCACGATAGCCGACTTTACATGGGATGCAGGCAGTTGTCGCATCGAAGCGCTCGACTTCGAACAAGACCATCACCGCATCACGCTCCATCCGTACCAATCCGACACGCGCTATACCATTGCATGCAGCGACCACTTCGCCCAAGCCGAACTCCGGATGCAGGACAACGGGTGCGACGCCTTCGTGCTGAACAACCTGCTGATGATGCTCTATGCCTTCTGCACCGCCCCGCAACAGCGGCTGCTGATGCACGCCTCCGTCATTGCCTGCGCAGGCAAGGGCTATCTCTTTCTGGGCAAGAGCGGAACGGGCAAGAGCACCCACAGCCGACTGTGGCTCGACTATGTGGCAGGCAGCGAACTGCTGAACGACGACAACCCCGTGGTAGGCATCAGCCACGGCGAGGTGACGGTCTACGGCTCGCCGTGGAGCGGAAAGACCCCGTGCTACAAGAACAGGAAGCTGCCCGTGGGCGCCTTCGTCAGGCTGGAACAGGCGCCCGTCAATGCCATCCGGCGCGAAGGGGCGGCACGCGCCTTCGCCTCACTGCTTCCCTCCTGCTCCTGTCTGCATCAAGACCAGGGCGTCTCGGCAGGCGTGGTGTCGACTGTGAAACGAATCGCGGCGCAAACACCCGTCTATCACCTGCAATGCCTGCCCGATGCGGATGCCGTCTTTCTGGCTCACCAAACGATTACCCACCCGTAACCCCGCCTCCCGCCCGATGAACAGCCACCGCAACAAGCCCGCTGCCCCACCTGCCAAGCAACTGCCCAACGAAGTGCTGTTGCCCGAAGCTGCCAGACTCATCAGCGAAGGGCACACCGTGACGCTGACCGTGCGGGGCAACAGCATGAATCCTTTCCTGAGAGACCGACGCGACCGCATCGTGCTGGGCGCTTTGTCCGACGACCGCCTCCGTCCGGGAAGGGCGGTGCTGGCACGCGAAACGGGAGGACGCATCCTCTTCCACCGCATCATTGCCCGCAACGCCGACACCCTCACCCTGCGGGGCGACGGGAACCTGCACGGCACCGAGCAGACCACCGTCGCCGATGTCATGGGCTGCCTGATTGCCGCCATCCGGCACGAACGCCGATACGCCGCCGACGGATGGGTATGGCGACTCTACTCTGCCTGCTGGATGCACCTGCCATGCCTCGGCAGGCGGTGTCTGCTGGCGCTTTACAGACGATTATTTCTCCCGCGCAGCAACAACCGGTAAACCCGTGCGGGCTGCGTCGGGGCGACAACACATAATGCCAATGAAAATAAAGAAAGAATTTATCCTGCATCAGGTGGGCGACGAACACATCGTCATCCGTTCCGGCGCAAGCAATGTCGACTTCAGCCGGGTCATCAGCCTGAACGACACGGCAGCCTACCTGTGGAAGCAGGTCGAAGGGCTGGACTTCACCGCCGAGACACTGGTCGACCTGCTCACCGAGGAGTACGAGGTGACGCCGGAGACCGCGCTGCGCGACGCCGAAGAGTTGATGGATGCCTGGCAAGCGGAAGGACTTGCCGACTGACGCATGCGCCGACCCTTCTTTGCCCTGCTGCGTGCCGGACTGTGGCAGACACCTGCCGACCCGGCACTCTTCGACGGTCTGTCGGCTGCCGACTGGGAGCAGCTCTACCGCCTGTCGCAGACACAGACGGTGACAGGCATCACGTTCGACGGGATGCAGACACTTCCGCCCGCCTGTCGTCCGCCGCTCCGGCTGTACAGGCAATGGGCGGCGGTCACTGCCCGGATCGAGCACAACAACCTCCGCCTCAACAGCGCCGTCAACACCCTGTTTGCCGCCTACCGGGAAGCCGGCATCCACCCCGTGCTGCTCAAGGGACAGGGGGTGGCAACCGCCTATCTCCGCCCGTTGCGGCGGCAGTGCGGCGACATCGACATCTATGTGGGCGAGCAGGATGTGGCAACCGCCAACCGAATCATCGAAGCGATGGGTGCCGTGCAGGATAGCGAGTTCGTCACCAAGCACTTCAGCTACGAGTGGGACGGCGTGCATGTGGAGAACCACCGCGTCCTGTTGCAGCTGAGCGACCCCTTTGCCCAACGCTACTTCGACCGACTGCTCAGGCAATGGTACCCCCACGGCGCCGGGACCTGCCTCATTGCCGGCTGCAATGTCGCTGTTCCGCCTGTCGGCTTCAACCTCTTCTACATCTTCCTGCACGCATTGGAGCACATCCTGACCGGAGGTATCGGCTTGCGACAGGTGTGCGACTGGAGCATGTTGCTGTCGGCTTGCGACCAACAGATGCCCGAGGGCGCCGACCTGCGCCGCCAGCTCTATCACCACCTGCGCCGCACCGGCTTGCTGCCTGCCGCCCGTGCCTTCAGCTACCTGGCAGTGCACTACCTGGGCGTGCCGGGCGAACACTGCTCGCTCGCTCTTGCCGGCATCGAGCAGGCGGGCGAGGCGCTGCTCGACGACATCCTGGCATCGGGCAACTTCGGGAAGTACGACGCCCGCGTCTCTGCACGTCCGCCCGGCTACTGGGCAGGCAAGTGGCACACCTTTGCCCGTGCCTGCCGACGCAGCGTGACGCTGTTCCGCTACGCCCCGCGGGAGGCGGTGTGGCACCCCCTGCTGCTGATTGTCCGGATGATAACCGTTCAGGCGATGCTGCTCCGGCAGCGGACACGGCGCCGCCGTCACCCCAACCCTCCGAGCCGATGAAGACACGCATCCTGTTCGCCTATCTCCGGCAGGTCTCCCGCGGTCAGCGGCGGCGCATCCTGCTCACCTGCCTCACCGGCATCGTGGGTGTGGGCGTGTCGCTGGCGTTCATCTATGCCTCGAGGATGGTCATCGACATTGCCACGGGCACATTGTCGGGCAGCCTGCTGCACGCGGCGCTGCTCACCGTGGTGCTGCTTGCGGCACAACTGCTGTGCGGTGCCTTCGACACGTGGCTCTCCACCCGCATGCAGGTCGAGACGGGCAATGCGCTGCGTCACCGCCTGTTTGCCCGCCTGATACAGAGCCGCTGGAACGAGTCCGAACGCTTCCACACGGGCGATGTGGTCAACCGCATCGAGCAGGACACCACCGCCATCGTCACCCTGCTCACCGCCACGCTCCCTTCGTTCATCACGGCGGTCGTCCAGCTGGCGGCAGCCTTCGTCTTCTTCTGCCTGCTCGATGCCTGGCTGCCGTGGATAGTGATCGGCATCCTGCCGTTCTTCCTGCTCGGCGCCCGCTTCTACCTGCGGCGCATGCGCCGTTTCACCCGTGGCATCCGGCAGAGCGACAGCCGCATACAGTCCGTCATTCAGGAGGGGCTGCAACACCGCACCGTCATCAAGACGCTCGAGCAGGACGACCGCCACCTGGCGAAGCTGGGCAGCTTGCAGGAGGAGCTGCGCGGACAGGTGCTGGGGCGCATGCGCTTCTCGCTGTCGGCACACCTGCTGGCGGCTGCCGCCTTCTCGGGCGGCTACCTCACCGCGTTCCTCTGGGGCGCCGTCCGCCTGAGCGCCGGCACCATCACCTTCGGCACCATGACGGCGTTCCTGCAATTGGTCGGTAAGATTCAGCAACCGGCATTCGACCTGTCGCGCCTGATTCCGTCGCTCATCAATGCGCTCACCGCCGTCGAACGCCTCTTGGAGCTGGAGCAGCTCCCTGCCGAGGAGACGGGCAAGCGGGAACCCCTCAGCCCCACTCCCGACCTGCTGATGGAGGATGTCTGCTTCGGCTACTCGCCCGACGACCGGCTGCTCCTCAACCACTTCTCCCACCGCTTCGCCGCCGGCAGCCACACGGCAGTGCTGGGCGAGACGGGCGCGGGAAAGACCACCCTTGTGCGCCTGATGCTGGCGCTGATTGCGCCGCAGTCGGGACGTTGCGTGCTGTCGGCGGGCGGTCAGCGCTACCCCCTCTCGCCTGCCACCCGAGCCAACTTTGTCTACGTCCCCCAAGGGAACACGCTGTTCAGCGGCACCATCCGCGACAACCTGCTGATGGGAAACCCCGACGCCACCGATGCCGAACTGCACCGGGCGCTCCGCACCGCCTGTGCCGACTTTGTGTCCGACCTGCCCGAAGGCATCGACACCCGCCTGCACGAGCAGGGAGGAGGCTTGAGCGAAGGACAGGCGCAACGCATCGCCATCGCCCGCGCCCTGCTCCGACCGGGACGCATCCTGCTGCTCGACGAAGCCACATCGGCGCTCGACCGCGAGACCGAACAGCTGTTCATCGCCCACCTCAAACGGGAGTGTGCCGGCAAAACAGTCATCTTCATCACCCACCACAAGGAGGTGGCAGACGCCTGCGACGAGGTGGTGCGAATCACCGGTTCAGCCCGCTGCCCGTAAGAACCCGTCCAACCAACGCACCCGCCTCTTTTTTGCCGGCTCGGTTGTCCGTCCGGCGTGCAACGGGGGTGTGTCAAAACTCTCTTGACTCCCCTCCTGCCGGCAGGAGGGGTGGCGCGAAGCGACGGGGTGGTCGGATATAATACCGATTAATCCGGCTATTTCATAAACCTACCACCCCTCCCTGCGGGCACCCCTCCTCCCGGGAGGAGGGGAACCG
>JAISGR010000088.1 GCA_031262995.1 Prevotellaceae bacterium
CAGTGGACTCTACACGATTCCCTCCAGCGCATCTTTTGCCGCCGGTTCCGCAACCGCCAATATCACGATTGACTACGACCCGACGAAAATCGAGTATGACGACTACACCGATATAACCATCGCCGTCCAAGACGCCTCTTCCATGACTCCTTACGGCGGAAGTAGCTACACATTCTCCGTAGGTATTCCCGCTCCGTGGACATCGTTAGGAACGAACGGACATTATACCGACAATTGGCAAGGATGGGACTATGCCGTTGAAGTACAACAAAACGACTTGGATCCGACACTCTATCGAATCGTTCGTCCTTTCGACAAGGGTCTTGCTACCGTAGCTGCCGGAAACAAGAAAGAGGGCGAGCAATCGACCTATTGGGAATTCCGCGTGATGCCCGTCGGCACAACGTGGCGTGACGTGACCACTACCGTGGATGGCTTGGTTGCCTATGGAACCATCGTGCCCGGTTATTACAATACTTCATACTCACAGTTGGAATGGTATCTCCATCCTTCCTCCTTTACGAACTATGCAACCGAAGATTTCTGGCTGCACAACATCGTGACCACATGGACGGAGGACGGAGAGCCTGCCGTGGTGCAATTTGCTCCTTATGTTTATCTGGATGGAATTGGCGGATGGAATTACACGCAAGAAGATGGCTTTATCACGTTGGTGATGCCTGGCGTAGTATTGAAAGACTACTCGGCTTCCATCGAATATAAAGGACGCTTCACCGACCCTGCTAATGCCAACTATGCCGTGATTGCTGCCACTATCGGCGCCGACGTAGCATCTGCCAAAATAGCTATCGTCCCGGGACGCGACCCGAACGTAGGTGTGAACGGCATCTTGGATGGCTCTTTGGAAGCAATCGAAGTGACAGCAAATGGCGAAGTACAAGTTCCGTGCGAAATAGATGGTCCGGCTACTGCCGTAATCGTTACTTACGACGGCGATGTAGCGCAGGAAGCAGCCTATATCAACTTCAACTTCTCGACCGGCGGCAGCGCCAACCCGATGGATAAGTTAGAGAAGGGCAAGAGCATTGACGACTACGTAGGTCAGTGGAAAGTGCCCTCTACCGATGGAGATCAAAGTGGATATTTTGTTGCTACTATTACCAAAGCTGATGACACTACTTTGTTTGTGAACGGTCTGTGTCCTATTACCGGCTATGATGATACGATGGCGCTTTTGTATGATCCGGAAACAGGTTTGCTAACGTTGATGCCACAGCTTACCTCCATTTTACAAGGTTATCAAGGTATTCTTGTTGTTTATGATTCTACAGAAGGCTATTTCTATGACGAATCTTCCGAAAACTTTATCGGTGGTTTGACTAAAGATGGAGAACTGCTCTTTGTTGAAAATCCTGATAATGAGTATTTCTGGGATTCCTTTATGTATCTGATTACTGATGGTAATGGTAATTATGGAGACACTACCGGTTTTTGGCACTATTTAAATTGGACTGCGAATACAGCAAGTGCAAGCACACGCTCGTTTAGTATTCCGACAGTGAAGTTTAGTGGCAAGGCAGTCAAGATGTTCAACCCGACGAGCGCCCCCAGCCAGCCAGTCGGCAAGCTCCTCAATAACAAAGGAGACCGCACGCTGAACATTGACAAGGCTACTCGTTTCAAATAAACTCCTGTAGTTTCAATGATATCTCGGGGGAGCAGCTCTCTCTTTCAGACAGCTGCTCCCCCTTTTTCTCTTCACCTAAGTAACCCCATTTTCCGTATGAAGAAAACATTACTCTTACTCCTTGCCCTCTTTACGCTCACCCTCTCTTCGTGGGCAGCACAACGCACTCCGCAGGATGCCGAGGCAATCGCACGTGCCTTCTTTGCACAATCACCGCAGACAACGACACGCGGCGCAACCGATAACCGGCTCCGCCTGGTTGCTTTGTCGGGCGACCTGCTCACACCTTCGGGCACGGCATCAACCCGCGGCACAAGCACTGCCGACAATACGGCTTTCTACATCTACAATTATGCCAATACGGGCTATGTCATCGTGTCGGGCGACGACCGCATGAAGCCTGTGCTGGGTTACTCTTACTCCGGTGAGTTCGTCACCGAGCAACTGCCCGACAACATCCTTGCCTGGCTACAACTCTACGACGCGCTCTACGAGGGGATCGTCAGCGGCGCCCGGAAGCAGACGCCACAGGCATGGACGGCACCCTCCGCTGCCGCAGCCTCACTGCCCTCAACCGTGGAGCCACTGCTGGGCGGCATCAACTACAACCAGGATGCGCCTTACTGGAACGACTGCCCGACCGTTAACGGAGGCAGGTCTTATGTAGGCTGCGTGGCTACTGCCATGGCAATGATTATGAAATACTACGAGTACCCTGTCACCGGCACCGGTACTCACTCCTATACACACAACGGCGCGGAATACTCTTTCGATTACGCCGCCACTACCTTCGACTGGGCAAACATGCTGCCGCAATACTATCCCGGACAATACACCGACATAGAAGCCAAAGCCGTGTCGACCCTGATGTACGCCTGCGCCGTATCGGTCGACATGAACTTCTCTCCGACCGGTTCGGGTGCTCAGTCGAACAAAGTAGCACAAGCCGCAGTCGATCACTTTGGCTATGGCGAAAGCATGAAATACCTCATACGTACATACTTCACTTCCACCGAGTGGATGGAGCTGATAAAGACGGAGCTGAACGAAGGACGTCCGATCTATTATAGCGGCGCTTCCACCGAAGTGGGACATGCTTTTGTGTTCGACGGCTATGATGCACAGGACATGGTGCACGTGAATTGGGGATGGGGAGGCTCGAACAACGGCTACTTCGAGGTAAGCTCGCTCGACCCCGACAATCCGGGCATCGGAGGTGGGACATCTGCCGGCGGCGGATTCACCATGCAACAAGATATGGTTATCGGCTGGCAACCCCTTTCGGCGGATGCCACCTATACCTCTTATTTCATGCTCGACAGCATCGGCGTGTCGAAACCGACGGTTGCCAAAGGCGAGCCGTTTGAGGTGACAGCCTATCAAATTTACAATATGAGCACCACGTTCAATACCGGACAGCTGGGAGTGATAGCCAAGGTGAACAACGAACAGGTGTTGCTGGGAAGCGTTGCGATTGACAGTCCGGTACTCAACTATTACGGCTGGTCGAAGGTAACCTTGACGGGCGTAGCTATTCCCGCCACCATCACCGACGGCACGTATGATGTCTATCTGGCTACCAAAGAGGCACGCGAAAGCACGTGGAGTGCTGTGCGCGGCATTGCCGGCTACGAGGCTTGGCTGAAGATGACCGTGGCAGGCGAGCAGTGCACGCTCACCACCTCGAGCGGCGTGTTCCAATTGAAGGACATGGCAGGCAATATAGAGGTGCTGCACAACCTGTACGGAGGCAAACGGGGCGACTTCATGATGACACTCACCAACAGCAACCCCACCCGTGAATTCTACGGATTGGCAGGAGTGGCGTTCCTGACGCTGCCCACCGAAACCACCGAGAGCGACTTTGTGGCGCTGGTGGGCTATTCGCAGCTGGAGATAAAGCCCGGCACCACACGCGAGCTTCGGGTATCGGGCATCTTGGAGACCAATCTTACCGATCTGCGTACCAACATCGCACCGGGCGACTACTACATTGTTCCGGGTGTGGAATTTGGTCCTTACATTTATACGCTCGCCGATGAGGGTTCGGTTCAACAGGTTACCGTGGAACGCGCCTTCGGATCGCCCACGCTCAACCTTACCAACGCCCGGCTGGAGAAAGACCGGATAGAAGTGGGCGAGAAACTCAAGGTGATGGCAGACCTCTCGCTGAGCGGATTGGGTAATGTGTACACCGAGGATATTGTGGCTGCCGTATTCCCCGCTGCGGGCGGAACAAGCAACAACCTGCACTACGCCAGTGTATTTGTGGAGAAGGGCGTGCCTTATACACTGGAGATGGAGTTTGACCCCAACGAGCAGGAGGGCGACTATTTCGTTGGGATATACAAGTTGGGCACAAACGGTCAGTACACGCCCTTCGATGATCGGTTGTACTTCACCATCGGCACCTCCACCGGCATTGCCGACGACACTGCTGCCGACTCCGGCATCCGCCTGTACAAGGAATCCCGCTCCCTGCGCATTGCCGCCGGACAAGAGATACAACAGATACGCATCTACACCCTCGAAGGCACGCCGGTCTACACCGCAACGCCTGCCGCCGCCACTGTCACCCTCTCCACCGAAGGATGGAGCAGAGGCATCTACCTGATAGAGGTACAGACTGCCGACGGCGTGTGGAAACGACAGAAATTTGTCAATTGACACTGGCACAGTCTTGGCATTGGCACTGGCATCGTCATTGGCACTGTCATAGACACAGTCATAGACATTGGCACAGTCTTGGCATTGACACAGTCATAGACATTGACCTCGTCATTGACAGCATCCCAAACTCTTTGCCGGATAGCGTTTCGGATTAAGGAGCTTACTACCAGATATTCTCTCTTAGATTTTGGTAGGTTTAACTTTACATTAACGGTTTCTTTA
>JAISGR010000099.1 GCA_031262995.1 Prevotellaceae bacterium
AGGAAGGGGTCGACGGCATAATCGACAAACGAACGTCCCAGCCGGCGACGCGCCAGCGCACCCACCGATTCGTCGGGGTGATTGCCCTTTGCCCGCCACGGTTCGCCCAGGATGCGCAACTTGTCGGACAGGGTGAACAGCGGGGTAAACAGCGCCGACAACAGCCCCGACGGCAGGGCGTGAAAACGGTTGCCTTTCCAGATGAGCCGCCGGGCTGCCGCCTCCTGCGCCGTTTCCAGCTCGCAGCGGGGGGAGAGCGAGGCAAAGAGTTCGGCTACCTCGGGATAGGAGACCACGCCGGTGTTGGGTCCGCTCTCGAACAGGAAGCCCTCTTCGGAGTGGCTCTGAATCTGTCCGCCGATGCGGGGTTGCTGTTCCAGCACCTGCACGTCGAAGCCCCGGCGGCAGAGGTGATAAGCGGTGGTCAGACCGGTCAGACCGGCGCCGATAACGACGACAAGACCCTTCTTTTTTTCGCTGGTATTTTCAGCACTCGTTTCCAACGACCGATTCGCGTTCATTTGCAGGGGGATTATATGGGTTTTGAAAAGGATAACCGGTTGTTATCCATCAGTTTATCGAGCGATGCAGCCACGTTGCGCACAAACGGATAGCCCGACGGGGTCAGCTCCAGCTTGGTGCAGTCGATGGTCAGCAGCCCGTCGCGCAGGAAGTCGAACAGGCGCTCTTCGTTGTAGGCGGTTGCCGCCTTTATCTCGTCGGCAGGCAACCCCAGCCGGAGGGAGAGTTCGTCCCAGCGGATGCAGTAGTTGCACATCAGCATCTCGATTACTTCGCGGGTAATCTGTTCGTCGCGGTTCAGCACATACCCTTTCCGGATGCACAGGTTGTGCCGGTTGAGCAGCATGTCGGTGTACTCGTCGACGGACTTGCTGTTTTGCATGTAGGCAGTGTCGAGCTGGCTGATGCCCGTCGCGCCGAAGGCATACACCTGCGCGGTGGTGCGGCGGGTGCAATATCCCTGAAAGTTGCGGTGCAGCTGGTGGGTGTTCAGGGCGATGTTCAGCTCGTCGTCGGGCAGCACGAAGTGATCCATGCCGATGCGCACGTAGCCTGCCTCCTGCAACAGTTCGGAGGCTCGGGTGAACATCCGGTTCTTCTCGCCGCCGGCAGGCAGTCCGGCTTTCTCCAATATCAGTTGGCGGCTGTTGACCCACGGCACGTGGGCGTAGCTGAAGGTGACGATCCGGTCGGGTCTCAGGGCAATGGCGCGGCGGATGCTTTCGGCAAACGATTCGGCACTCTGTCCGGGCAGTCCGTAGAGGAAGTCGAGGCTGATTTGGGCACGGGTGCGGCGGAGCAGGTCGAAGATCTCCTCCACAGGCAGGCGCGACGGACGGCGGTTGACCGTCTTCAGCACCGCTTCGTCGAAGTCCTGTATGCCGATGCTGTACCGGTTGAAGCCGCACTGCGTCAGTTCGTACCAGTCGCCCGTGCTCAGGTAGCCCGGATGGCACTCGATGGCTATCTCGGGGTTTTCGATGGCGGAGAAGGCAGAAAGCAGTCGTTCGTTCAGTTCCTTGAGGTAGTGCAACGGCAGGGCGGTGGGCGTGCCGCCGCCATAATGAATCTGCGAGATGAGGCGGTTACCGTCGAGCATGGGCAGCACGAGGTCTATCTCCTGCCGAAGTGCCTGTACGTAGGCATCGACGGCATCGGGACGCGCCATGGGGAAGGAGTTGCAGCCGCAGTAGTGACACAGGCGGGGACAGAAGGGGATGTGCAGGTAGAACGACAAGTGATTGTCGCGGGCACTGTTGGATTGCAGCACGGCTTCGCGGTAGTCGTCGTTGGTGAACTCGTGAAAATAGTTTGCCGGAGGGTAGCTGGTGTAGCGCGGCACAGGCACATTGTACTTGTCAAGCAGGACAGGATTCATCATGATTCAATGTTTAGGAATTTATGCTGTCCTTATTAACCTGAGAGACTGCCTTTTGTTCGCGAAAGAAGTAAAGAATATATGCAACGGAGCAGCCCGCAAGGAGCACCACGAAGGCAAACAGTCCGCGGAAGCCCAGCAGGTCGCCCACCTTGCCGCACAGCAACACGGTGAGCATGCTGCTGCCGTGCGTAATGACGGTCTGCACAGTGAAGTCGGTTCCCTCCCGCCCGGGACGCACACAGTCCATCGCCGTGGTGTAGACCACCACCGACGACATGCTGTAACTGCACCACAACAGCACATAGCCGATGCAGAGCGCCACCGTGGTGGGGTGTGTCCACGACAGCAGCAGGAAGTAGACCAGCGTACAGAAGGTGAAGCAGGCAAACCAGAGCCGTGCCCTGTATCGCCCGATGCGTCGCACCAACAGTCCGATGGGGAACGAGATGGCAAAGGCAGCGCCGGTACCCAGCATGCTCATGAATCCCACCTCCTTCAGGGAGTAGCCCAGGTCGACCAGCCACGGGCGCAACATCGAGAGCGTTCCGGTGATGCCCGCATAGTAAAGCACCAGAAAGCCCACCTGCCGCCAGATGGAGCGACGGGTGAAGAAGTAGATAAAGTCTATCGGTCGTGCCCGCTCGGTCGGCGCTTTGGGGGTGATGGTCAGCCGGCGGTTCAGGAGGAGCGGGATGAGCGCCAGCAGCACGAACACCGAGAGGAACGGCACCACCGTCTGCCAGCCGTAGTTGTGCAGCAGTACCAGCAGCACCCCACTACCGATGAGCGTACCGCCGAAGCTGCCCATGGTCTGCATGGAGTTGACCACGCTCTTGTCCTGCTTCTTGAACGAGAGGGTGGCAAGGGCATCGGTGGCAATGTCCTGAGTGGCAGATGCCGTGAGCGAGAGGAACACCAGCACAGCTATCAGGTAGAGGTCGCTCTCCAAGCGGAACATCCCCACCAGCAGGATGAGCAGCGCATACACCACTTCGGAGACGAGGATGGTGCGTCTGTAATCGCGCACCGTCAGGCAGTGGCGGTCGACGTAGGGCGACCAGGCAAACTTCAATATCCACGGCAGCTTGACCAGTTGCAGCAGGGCGATGCTCGACAGCGAGTAGTCGGCTTGGCGCATCATCACCTGTATGGCGGTCGAGAAGAAAGAGACGGGGATGCTCTGGGCAATATAGAGAAAGAAGAAGGTACCGAGGTTGAGCACCTTGTCGGACGAGCGGAGGGTTGAGTCGGACGGACGGAGGGTTGAATCGGATGTTGTCATATACATATATAATATGGTGTACTTGCTTTGCTTAAAGGGTGAAGATGACAGCCGTTCCGATCGTTGCCGGCTTGCCCAGCTGCGCAAAGCCGCTGTTGCCCAGTCGGAAGTAGTACGTATGGTAGCGGGTGTCGGTGACATTCTTTCCCCACAGCTCCCACGTGAAGCGCGACTTGGTCACGGAGAGCTTCAGGTTGAGCAGGGCATAGAAGGGCTGCTTCACGGCATTGTCTTCCGCCCAGTAGATGTCGCCGGCAGCAGCGAGCGTTCCGCTCAGGGTGAGGCGGTCGATGGCGCGGCAGGGGTGCACCAGCGAGTAGGAGGCATCGACGGCAAGGGTATGACGCGGCACCATGGGGATGAGTCGGTGCGAGTAGTCGGTCTGCTCGTCTCTGCGGTAGTTCAGGAAGCGGGCGTAGGTATATCCGTAGTTCACGCCGAGGTGCAGGTTGTCCGTCGGACGGTATTGCAGCGACAGCTCGCCGCCCTTGCTCTCGGAGTGTCCGGCATTGCGTTGCAGATAGCCGGCGCCGGGCACGTACTGGGTGATTTGCTGGTGGCGCCAGTCGATGTAGAAGAGCGACGCTTCGGCGGACAGGCGGCGGTCGAAGGCGGTCAGCTTGGCGCCTATCTCATAGTTCCAGTTGTATTCGGGCTTGAAGGTGCGGGTGCCGGCGTCGTTCGCGTCGAAGGCGGTGTTGAACCCTCCGGCTTTGTACCCGCGCGACACGGCGGCGTAGAGCTGTCCGCCGCCTGCGGTGCGGTATTGCAGCGTCAGCTTGGGCGTGAACTGATTGAAGCGGAGGCGGCTGTCGGCGGTGCGTTCGCGTGCCTGCTCGTAGTCGTAGCGCATGCCCAGTATGAGCGACAGGGGCTTGAAGAGGTCGAACGCCGACTGGTGATAGAGCGCCAGCCCGAAGGTGGGGATGTCATAGCGCTTCACGGTCTCGGCGATGCGGTTGTGCACCTCCTTGTCGACATCCTGATAGAAGAGAAACAGCCCTGTGATGTGCCGGTAGCGGCGCTCCGCCACCGACTTGAGTGTCAGCTCCTGACTGACCAGGTGCTGCCGCAGCCGCTGCAGTATGTAGCTTTTGCTTTCGGGTGTGAAGTCCTGGTCGATGTTCTGCCGGTCGCGGATGTATTGATAGGCGGTCTGGCTGTTCAGGCTGATGCGGCTGTCGGTATAACGCAGGTTCACGCCCGACGTGGCGATGGCACGGCGGTAGGAGCTGCGTTCGTTGTAGTCCACGGGGTCGGTCACTCCGGTCGTTTCGTCGTACTTCCCGTAGGGGTATCCGCCCTGGTCGCTGTAATCCAATGCGCCGTTGACCCGCACCGTCCACCGGTCGGCAGGTCGCCACACGAGCGACAGCGCGCCGGTGCCTTCGTTCATGTTGTCCGCCTTTTTGCCGGTGTAGCGGTTGGTGAAGAAGCCGTCGTTGTGGTGGTAGCTGCCGCGCAGGGCAAAGCCGAAGCGGTCGGAGAGCTTGGTGTAGTTGGATGCCGAGGCTTGCAGGTCGTTGCGACTGCCGTAGCCGGCGCGGATGCGTGTCTGTTGGAAGTCGAGGGGGGAGTGGGTGTAGACGTTGATGATGCCGCCGATGGCGTTGCGCCCGTAGAGCGTGCCTTGCGGTCCGCGCAGCACCTCGATGTTGCTGATGTCGGACAGGTCGATGTCGAGCGCCGAGCGTTCGAAGCGGGGCACGCCGTTGACGTAGAAGCCCACGGAGGGGGCGTTGACCTTCGAGCCGATGCCGCGGATGTAGATGGGCGACGCCTGCCGCGAGCCGTAGTCGGGCATGTAGAAGTTGGGCAGCAGGATGCTCAGGTCTTTGACCGTCTGTATCTGGTTGTTGCGCAGGAAACGGCTGTTCAGCGACGAGGCGGACAGCGGTTCCATCCGGAGACGGTGCTGTTTGAACCCGACCACCACCACCTCGGACAAGTCCATCTGTCTGTAACCGACGGTGTCGGCAAGCCCCGTGTAGGATGAAAGCGTATCCGATGCGGCAGCCCGCAGCAGAGAAGGAAACAAGATGCCCCCGAACAAGAGTAACCACTTTGTCATATACGTCCGAATTATTTATCGGGCGCAAAGGTACTTGCCGGCGGTGCGGCAGTCAATCCTCATTTCTAAGGATTTTACCTCTGAAGACGCACCGTCTCCGCTTCGGAAGACGAACCGTCTTCCCCTCGAAAGACGAACCGTCTTCGCCCCGGAAGACGGATCGTCTTCGCCCCGGAACAGGAGTGTCGAATCGTTTTATTGCAGCAAAAGCACCATAACTTGCCATTTATGCTTACATTTGCCGGGCAAAAGAAGAAGATGAGTAACAATCAAGACAAAAAAGAGGCACTGGCACGCATCACTGCCAACCGCCACCGAACGAACCTGTTCCGGAAGCATGAACAGCAACTGATCGCCTTTCTGGTTCGATATGTACCCTCGTTCATTACATCCGATATGCTGACCCTTCTCGGTCTGGCAGGCAGTGTGATTACCGCCGGCAGCTTCGTACTGGGCAAGGATTTTGACCGGAGCTGGCTCTTGCTGGGCATCGCCGGATTGGCAATCAACTGGGTGGGCGATTCGCTCGACGGACGGCTTGCCTACTACCGGAAAACGCCCCGCAAGTGGTACGGCTTCTCGCTCGATTTCTGCGTCGACTGGTTGACCAACATCCTCATCGGCGCTGCCTACATCTATTATGCGCCCGACCCGAAAGAGTTTATCGGCTTTGCCTTTGTCTGCCTCTACGGCTGGGCAATGATGATGGCGCTGCTGCGCTACAAGATTGCCGGCACGTACACCATCGACTCCGGTCCCTTCGGTCCCACCGAGGTGCGCATCATCATCATGCTCATCCTCATAGCAGAGGTCATTTTCCCCCAATCCATCATCTACTCAAGCGGAACGGTCTGCCTTGCCCTGCTGGCGATCGACATCAAAGAGTTCCGTCAGCTGCTGCGGATAGCCGACAAGTGCGACAAAGCCGAGTCCGAACAGTCTGCCGCATCCGACAACTAACTTTGCGCACCCACAAACCCATTGGTTATGAACATACAACAAATACGCTCCGACTTCCCCATCCTTTCGCGTACGGTGTACGGCAAGCCGCTGGTCTATCTGGACAACGGAGCCACCACCCAGAAGCCGCGGTGCGTGGTCGAATCGATTGCCGACGAGTACTATTCGGTCAACGCCAACGTGCACCGCGGCGTGCATTTCCTCTCGCAGCAAGCCACCGAGCTGCACGAAGGCAGCCGCGAAACCGTCCGCCGCTTCATCAACGCCCGCAGCACCAACGAGATTGTCTTCACACGCGGCACCACCGAAAGCATCAACCTCCTCGCCTCGAGCTTCGGCGAAGCGTTCATGCAGGAGGGCGACGAGGTGATTCTCTCCGTCATGGAGCACCACAGCAACATCGTGCCCTGGCAACTGCTTGCCCTGCGCAAGGGCATCAGGCTGCGCGTCGTTCCGATGAACGACCGCGGCGAACTGCTGACAGACCAGTACGAGCAACTCTTCAACGACCGCACCCGCATCGTCGGCATCACGCAGGTATCGAACGTGCTGGGCACCGTCAACCCCGTCGGCAAGATGATTGCCACCGCCCATGCACACAACGTGCCCGTGGTGATAGATGCCGCACAGTCCATCCCCCACATCCCTGTCGACGTGCAGCAGCTCGATGCAGACTTCCTGGTCTTCTCGGCGCACAAGGTCTACGGACCTACGGGCGTGGGCGTGCTTTACGGCAAAGAGGCGTGGCTCGACCGCCTGCCGCCCTATCAGGGAGGCGGAGAGATGATACAGCACGTATCGTTCGAGCACACCACGTTCAACGAGCTGCCGTTCAAGTTCGAAGCCGGCACGCCCGACTACATCGGCACCACCGGACTGGCAAAGGCGCTGGATTACGTCACTGCCATCGGCATGGACAACATCGCTGCCTACGAACACGGGCTGACCAACTATGCCATGCGCCGCCTGCGCGAGATTCCCGGCATGCGCATCTTCGGCGAGGCGGCAGAGAAAGGGAGCGTCATCTCCTTCCTGGTGGGCAACATTCACCACTTCGACATGGGCACATTGCTCGACCGGCTGGGCATTGCCGTCCGCACCGGACACCACTGCGCCCAACCCCTGATGCAACGGCTGGGCATCGAGGGTACCGTGCGCGCTTCGTTCGCCCTGTACAACACCCGGGAAGAGGTCGACGCATTGGTTGCCGGCATCGAGCGGGTGAGCCAAATGTTCTGACGCAGCCGGCTTAACAACCAAAAAGAAGACGCCGCGGTGCAGTATTCCTCCGCCTGCGTGCATTTACCCGAATGTATGAGTCACACTAAAATCAACACCCTCATGACAGAGAAAAAACGGAAATGGCTGATTGCCTGTAACCGGGCATTGGCAAGCGGATTGGCACTATTGGGCTTCGCCGGATGTACGGACGAAGAGACCCCCGCGGAGTACGGACAGCCCTACTGCAAGTTCGAACTCAAAGGAAAAGTAAAAGACCGGCAGGAACAGGTGATCGACCGGGCAAGAATCATCCTGCGGACAGGTAACGGCAACGAGCACTATGGCTATTTCTACGGATACGCCGATACCCTGGAAGTGGAGAAAGACGGAACCTACTACTTCCGCGACGACGGCGCTTTCCCCGGCAACAACTACCGCGTCATCTGCTACGACCCTACCGGCACCTACAAAGCCGATTCGACGGACATCAAGTCGGAACCGACCGGTGGCAACAATCACTGGTACGCTGGCACCGACTCGAA
The DNA here is from genome assembly GCA_031262995.1 of Prevotellaceae bacterium. Taxonomy (GTDB): domain Bacteria; phylum Bacteroidota; class Bacteroidia; order Bacteroidales; family Bacteroidaceae; genus Bacteroides. Next base: position 7,980 of record JAISGR010000099.1, read on the forward strand.
AGAGGTCGACTTCATCCTCGAAGAGCACACGGATGAGTAACGAACTCTCCCTGCGCAAGCGTGCCGCACTGGAGCTGTTTCGCCAATGGCACAAGAACCGGAAACAGCTCCACCCGTTGCGACAACTCTTCTGGGAGTGTACCTTGCGCTGCAACCTCCATTGCCGACACTGCGGAAGCGACTGCCGACAGTCGGCACAAGCACCGGACATGCCGGCGGAGGTTTTCCTCAAAGTGATCGACAGCATCACCCCACACGTCAACCCCCACGAAGTAAGCATCATCCTCACCGGCGGCGAACCGCTGCTGCGCAACGATCTGGAAACGGTCGGCTTGGCGCTCTACCGCCGCGGCTATCCGTGGGGCATCGTCTCGAACGGCTTGGCGCTCACCCACGAACGGCTGCAAAGCCTGATGGCTGCCGGCATGCACAGCATCACCATCAGCCTGGACGGATTTGCCGACGACCACAACTGGATGCGCGGACATCCCGACAGCTACCGGCACGCCATGGATGCCGTCGCACGCATCGCACAGGAGACGGAGCTGGCATGGGATGTGGTGACCTGTGTCAATCGGCGCAACTACGCCTACCTCGCCGAACTCAAAGATGCCTTATACAATAATGGCGTGCGTCGCTGGCGGCTCTTCACGGTCTTTCCCGTAGGACGCGCCGCCCTTCAGCCCGAGCTGCAACTCACCGACGAAGAATTTACGGGCACGATGGAGTTTATCCGCCGCACCCGCGCAGCAGGCAAGATGCGCGTCGAGTATGGCTGCGAAGGGTTCCTCGGCAGGTACGAACGGGAGGTGCGCGATAACTTCTACAGCTGCAACGCCGGCATCAGCATCGGGTCGGTACTCATCGACGGTTCCATCTCGGCTTGCCCCAGCATCCGCAGCAACTTCCATCAGGGGAATGTCCACAAAGACGACTTCATGGCAGTGTGGAACAACCGCTTTCAGCCTTTCCGCAACCGCGAATGGATGCGCAAGGGGATGTGTGCCGACTGTCACTTCTTCCGCTACTGCGAGGGCAACGGCATGCACCTGCACAACGAAGCGGGCGAACTGCTCTTCTGCCACCTGAAGCGCTTGTGCTGACGTACCCAACAAAAAGACCCCGCCAAATAACTTGACGAGGTCAATCACCTGCGGTTTCTTCCGCGTTATCCGTTCGCAATCAAAGAGAAATCCGAACCTGCGCCAAGTCGTTTCCAAACTTATGCAGGGAGGATATTATCTTCTCCGAAGTCTTCGAACTTGCCCTCCGGTAACCGTTGGCATAGTTCCAGAGCTGTTTGGGGTTGATACCGCTCAGCTTTCCCAGTGCAGGGTATGTGATGAACTGGGAGTAATAGCGAAGCGCACCGGTGATGTCGAATGTATATTCTATTTCGTACCCTCCCCGCATATTCTCGGGAAGTTCCCCAACTGCTTCTTCGTACAAATCTATGGACTCCTGCAAATTGCTTTTCAGCTTTTGAAGGGTCTCGCCGGCGCTGTAGATGGGTGCACCTTCTATCCATACGCCATAGAGGTCTTTACCTCCTGATACAATTGCTTTAACTTTCTTCATAATCTTTTTTATGCTTTTTAATGCGTAGGAACGAGATCAAAGTCCCATTTCCCTTGCGAGTCTTTTTCTCAAATTATCGTCTATCTCCTTTGTTCCGTGATCCGGCACGGAAACACTATGTCCATCTTTTCGATAAATCACATGACTACCGCGTTTTCGCACTTCTACCCAACCATTGACTCTTATTAGTCGGTGAAACTCACTGCATTTCATATTCAATACTTTTTGATTACGTCGCAAAGATAGACATTAATCCATCGGAGACTCATACTTTGAGGCATTTTTTGGCAGCAAGACGCAACAAATCGGAACAAGCACACGATTAACAGATAGATTCACTTATCTTCGTGCCGTTAATTATTTAGTTAAACCTCAAACAGTCAATCGGACAAGGTATTCGTCTCAACAGGATTAAGGTATTCGCCTCAACAGGACAAGGTGCCCGTCTCAACAGGATAAGGTGCTCGCCTCAACAGGATAAAACCCGTATCTCAACAGGACGAAAGGCTGCTGCCGACTGATTGGAATAAAACCAAGCTTGATAGATATATGGATGCAAAGAAATGGAAGAAGGCGGTGATCATTGCCTGCCTGTTGCCTGTCGCCGCAACGATTTGCGCACAGAATCCGGTCTCCGTATGGGAAGATGCCCTCGAACAGCTCTCCATGAACGACGACGAAGAAGAGCAGAACTGGGAAGAGGAGCTGGAAAGGCTCTCCCGCCGCCTGCACGAACCGGTCAACCTCAATACCGCTACCCGGAAGACGTTGGAGCAGTTTCCGTTTCTCAACGACATCCAAATAGAGAATCTGCTGGCATACATCTACCTGCACGGACAGATGCAAACCATCTACGAGCTGTCGCTGATTGCCGGGATGGACAAGTACACCATCGACCTGCTGCTCCCCTTTATCCATGTGCAGCCCGTTGCCGACAAGCAACGGTTTCCCTCCCCCCGAACCCTCCTGAAATACGGCAAGCAGGAGATGCTGACCCGACTGGACATCCCGCTCTACCGACGCGAAGGGTACCGCAAGAAGTACCTGGGAACACCGATGTACCACTCCCTGAAGTACAAATATCACTATGGCGAATACCTGCAAGTCGGCTTCACTGCCGAGAAGGATGCAGGCGAGCCACTCTTTGCCCTGCACAACCGGAAAGGGTACGATTACTACTCCTTCCACCTGCTGTTGCGCAACCTGGGCAGACTCCGGACACTGGCGCTGGGCGATTACAGGCTGAGCTTCGGACAGGGATTGGTCATCGGCACCGGCATCCGACCGGGTAAGAGCTATTCGCTTGCCACAGTCGACAGGCATGGCAACGACATCCGCGGGCACACCGCTACCGACGAGTACAACTTCTTCCGGGGAGCAGCCGCCACGGTAAAGGTGACACCGAACCTCTGCGCTTCGCTCTTCTATTCCTATAGACCGATGGACGGCGTGGTAGAAGAGGGCATCATCACCTCCATCCGCAAAACCGGCTTGCATCGCTCCCAGGCAGAGGCAGAGCAACGGAATGCCTTTGCGCGCCAAACCATGGGAGGCAACATACAGTACGACAAAGGGGAGCTGCACATCGGCGCAACCGGCATCTACTATGCCTTCAACCGCGCCTACGAACCCAAACGCCCCGACTACGCCCGTTTCAACCTGCACGGCAACCATTTCTACAACGTCGGCGCAGATTACCGGTACCGGCTGAACCGCTTCACCCTTGCCGGTGAGGTGGCAGTCGGCAAACACGGCTATGCCGCGCTGAACAAACTGACGTACACGTTGCGACGCAATTACCGGCTGCTGCTGATACATCGCTATTACGCACACAACTACTGGGCGATGCTTGCCCGTCCCTTCGGCGAGGGCAGTACGCCGCAAAACGAGAATGGCTGGTACGTGGCAGCCGAGGTCGCCCCCCTGGCACAATGGCGCCTCTTCGCCTCATTAGACTTGTTCTCCTTCCCTTGGTGGAGATACCGAATCAGCAAACCCTCGCAAGGCATCGACGGCATGTTCGGCACACAATACACGCCGAAGCCGGACATCGTCATGACGGTGAACTACCGGTACAAACGCAAGGAGCGCGACGTGACGGGAACGGGCGGCAAAGAGATACTCCCCACCCACCACCACCGGCTGCGCTATCAATGCACCTGGTCGCCCCCGCACCTGCAACTGCGCACCACGATAGACTACAACCACTTCCATTCGCACGGCAAGCCTGCCCGACAGGGCGTTCAATGCACCGAATCCGCCTCGTACACTTTCCGCTTTCCGCTCAAGCTATCCATACAAGGCACCTGGTTCCACACCGACGACTACGACTCGCGCGTGTATGCCTCCGAACGGGGAGTACTCTACAACCTCTATACCCCCTCCTACTCCGGTCGCGGCTTCCGCTTCTCCTGCGTCGCCGGTTACAACCTGAACAAGCGATGGATGCTCCTTGCCAAAATCGGCGAGACATTGTATCGCGACCGCAACACCATCGGCTCCGGCAATGACCTGATACACCACAACCGGAAAGCAGACATACAGCTGCAATTGCAAGCGAAATTCTGAAACGTCACTCCCGAACCCGGAGTACTTCTACTCCCGAACCCGGAGTACCCCTACTCCCGAACCCGGAGTACCTCTACCCCCGAACCCGGAGTACCCCTACTCCCGAACCCGGAGTACCTCTACTCCCGAAGCCGGAGTACTCCTACTCCCGAATCCGGAGTGCTTCCACCCACAAATCGTGGGCATCTCTACCCACAAACCGTAAGTACTTCTACCCACAAACCGCAAGTACCTCTACCCACAAACCGTAAGTACTTCTACCCACAAACCGCAAGTACTTCTACCCACAAACCGTAAGTACTTCTACCCACAAACCGCCGATAATCCCGAGGCAGCAACCCATCAGGCAGTACCAAAACATTGTTAAAAAAGAACAGCTATGCCGCATTCTTTATGTACTTTTGCGCCGTGCACGCAAACGGCACACATACATCCCTGATTTCTACTAATTTAAAACAGAAGAATAAATGAAGACCAATTATGAAATTCGGTATGCCTCACATCCCGAAGATGCCAAAAGCTACGATACCGCGCGCAGTCGCCGCGATTTCCTCATAGAGAAGGTGTTCGCTGCCAACGAAGTGAATATGGTTTACTCCATGTACGACCGCATGATTGTGGGAGGCGCAATGCCCGCAGGCGAAGCGCTCGCACTGGAAGCCATCGACCCGCTGAAAGCCCCCTTCTTCCTCACCCGCCGCGAGATGGGCATCTACAATGTGGGCGGAGAAGGCATCGTCAAAGTAGACAACACCACCTTCGAGCTGAACTACAAGGAGGCGCTCTACCTCGGTTCGGGCGACCGCCGGGTGACCTTCGAAAGCAAAGATGCCTCGCATCCTGCCAAGTTCTACTTCAACTCGGTAACCGCCCACCGCAACTATCCCGACAAGAAAGTGACCAAGGCGGATGCCGTGGTTGCCGAAATGGGTACGCTCGAAGGATCCAACCACCGCCACATCAACAAGATGCTGGTGACACAGGTGCTCCCCACCTGCCAGCTGCAAATGGGCATGACCGAACTGGCGCCGGGCAGCGTATGGAACACCATGCCGGCACACGTGCACAGCCGTCGCATGGAAGCATACTTCTACTTCGAAGTGCCCGAAGAACATGCCGTATGCCACTTCATGGGACAAATCAACGAAACCCGACACATCTGGATGAAGGGCGATCAGGCGGTGCTCTCGCCCGAATGGTCGATACACTCGGCAGCCGCCACACACAACTATACCTTTATCTGGGGTATGGGCGGAGAAAACCTGGACTATGGAGACCAGGATTTCTCGCTGATTACAGACTTGAAGTAATGAAGCAACGTGATGAATAACTAAATGCAACAATTAATAAGATTATGGTAAATTTTTCATTAGAAGGTAAAGTGGCATTGATTACCGGCGCCTCTTACGGCATCGGCTTCGCCATTGCCGCCGCCTACGCACAGGCAGGCGCCAGGATTGTGTTCAACGACATCAAACAGGAGCTGGTAGACAAAGGCATCGAAGCCTACAAAGCCGAAGGCATCGAAGCCCACGGCTACGTGTGCGACGTGACCGACGAAACACAAGTCAACGCCATGATTGCCCGCATCGAGCAAGAGGTGGGAGTCATCGATATCCTCGTCAACAACGCCGGTATCATCAAGCGCATCCCGATGCACGAGATGAGCGCCGCCGACTTCCGGCAGGTCATCGACATCGACCTGAACGGGCCTTTTATTGTATCGAAAGCCGTCATCCCCGCCATGATGAAGAAAGGCGGAGGCAAAATCATCAATATCTGCTCCATGATGAGCGAACTGGGACGCGAAACCGTATCGGCGTATGCCGCAGCCAAGGGCGGACTGAAGATGCTCACACGCAACATCGCCTCCGAATATGGCGAATACAACATCCAGTGTAACGGCATCGGCCCCGGCTACATCGCCACACCGCAGACTGCCCCCCTGCGCGAACGCCAACCCGACGGGTCGCGCCATCCGTTCGACTCTTTCATCGTTGCCAAGACACCGGCTGCCCGCTGGGGAACCACCGACGACCTGACAGGCCCTGCCGTCTTCCTCGCGTCCGCAGCATCCGACTTCGTCAACGGACATGTGCTCTACGTCGACGGAGGCATTCTGGCTTACATCGGCAAGCAACCGTCGTAAAGCGAACTGACACCTATCGACCATACAAACAGTAGCAAGATGAAGAAGATATTCCTTTTGACAGCAACGGTACTGGCATGCCTGGCATGCAACAGCCCGAAGAGAGCGGTCGTCGTTACGGTAACCAATCCGCTACCCATGCCGCGTGCCAGCGAAATGGCAGAGGTGCCGATGAGTGACATCATGCAACAGCTGAGACTTGCCGACACGGCGCAAATCGTAGTGCTGGATGTGGAGGGAAAGCAAGTCCCCTATCAGATTACCTACGACGGGAAGGTGCTCTTTCCCGTCAACGTAGAGGCGGCAGGCTCGGCATCCTATCACATCAAAGAGGGGCATCCCGTCTCTGTTGCGGTAAGGACATGCGGCAGATACTACCCCGAACGCAAGGACGACA
>JAISGR010000175.1 GCA_031262995.1 Prevotellaceae bacterium
GGAGCAGGGCAGCAAGTAGCCCGTTTGCCGGAATCAATACCGCAATCGATACGAAAGAGGGTGTGCCAAACGGTACACCCTTTTCTTTTGGGCTGCAATGCCTTCAACGACACCGACACCACCGGCTATTGCGGTGAACAACTACCGGCTGTGGCGATGCGCGACTCCCGGTAGTCGCGATGCCCGACTACCCGTAGTCGCGATGCCCGACTACCAGTAGTCGCGATGACTGACTACCTGTAGTCGTGATGCCCGACTACCAGTAGTCGCGATGCCTGACTACCGGTAGTCACTATAAACGACTACCGGTAGTCGCTCTTCGCAACTACCGGTAGTCTATGTTCGTCATTGCTGTTGACAGTGGGGTGTCACTGCCTCTATCGTGGCAGTGGGGGCAGCGGTGTTGCCGTGGTCAGGCAGGCTTTTCAATCCGGATGCGGGCATCTACGGCGATCACGTCCGTTTCGGTGGCGAGCAGCGGATTGATGTCCATCTCTTTGATTTCGGTGGCGAAGCGGAGCAGTGTGGAGAGGCGGACGATGATTTCGGCAAATTTTGCCTCGTTGACGCCGCGTTGTCCGCGGGTGCCCTTGATGATTTTGTAGGCACGGAGCGAGTGAATCATGGAGTATGCCTCTTCGTAGGAGAGCGGGGCAAGTCCCGAAGAGACATCCTTGAGCACCTCCACGAAGATGCCGCCCAGTCCGCAGAGCACCACGTGTCCGAACTTCTCTTCGTACTTGGCGCCGACAAACAGCTCCGTGCCGCTCAGCATGGGTTGTATCAGGAGGGCGGTCACGTCGGGCAGCTGCATCATGCGGTCGTATTCCAGTGCGAGGTGCTGTTCGCCTTTGATGTTGAGTGTCACGCCGCCGATGTCGGACTTGTGCACCGGCCCCACCACCTTGGCTACCACGGGGTACCCGATGCGGCGGGCAAAGGCGAGTATCTCCTCCCTGTCGGCGGAGACGAACTCTTCTGCCAGCGGGATGCCGGCGGCGCGGAGCAGCGCCTGCACGTGTTCGGGGGTGATGTAGCCGTTGTCGGGGATGCTGTCGATGATGCGGCGGATGCGCGGCACGTCTACGCCGAAGAGTTCCACCTCGTTGGCAGCGGGGCGAGGCACGTTCATGATGCGTGCCAGTGCGGTGCCCAGCGTCACCTCGTCGGCAAAGTTGACATGTCCCTTGGCGAGGAACTCGGCGACCTCCGCGCCGGCGGTGTTGATCGAGGGGAGGATGGGGAAGATGGGTTTGCCGCATGTGCGCATCTCGGCATCGAGCACGTCGTACATCTCGAACATCGTCACCAATCCGGGGGTGCCGAAGATGGCAAACATGGCGTCGATGCCTGTGAACTTTTCCTCGCAGTAGCGCAGGCAGAGGCGCAGGTGCTCGGGGGTGCCGGTGGCGAGGATGTCGATGGGGTTGCCCACGGCGGCGCCGGGGTAGAGTTGGCTCTTCAGCTCGTCTGCCAAGGCGCCTTGCAGTCGGGGCACGTTGAGTCCGCCTTTGCTCAGGGCATCGGTCAGCATCACGCCCGGGCCGCCGGCGTGGGTGATGATGGCGAAGTTGCGCCCCTTCAGCTCGGGCAGTGTGAAGATGCAGCCTACGGTGGTCAGCTCCTCGCGAGAGAAGCAGCGCACGATGCCTGCCTTGCGGAACAGCGCCTCGACGGCGGCGTCGGAGCTGGCAATGGCGCCCGTGTGCGAGGAGGCGGCGCGGCTGCCGCTTTCGCTGCTGCCTGCTTTGATGGCGGCAATCTTGCATCCTTTCTTGATCAGCGAGGAGGCATGGAACAGCAGGCGGTCGGGGTCGGCAATGCTCTCGATGTAGAGCAGCTTGATGCGCGAATCGGTCGTGTCGTTGTAGCGTTCGTCCATGTATTGCAGCACATCTTCCACGCCGATTTGCTTGGCGTTGCCCACCGACCACACGGAGTTGAACTGCAATCCCTTGGTGACGGCGCTCTCGAGGATGAATACGGCGGTGGCGCCCGAGCTGGAGATGAGGTCGACCCCGTGCGGGCTGAGCTGCGGGATGGGCTGGCTGAACACGCTGTGGTGCCAGGTGTTCATCAGCCCGATGCAGTTGGGGCCGATGAGCGAAGCGCCGTACTTGTTGACGGTCTCGAGGATGTGTGCTTCCAGCAGCGCCCCTTCGTGTGTCTCTTCGCCGAATCCGGCAGAGAGAATGATGAAGGCGCGTGTCTGCTTTTCGGCAGCCAGCACATCGACTGCTTCGGGACAGGCGGTGGCAGGGATGGCGAGGATGGCGAGGTCGGTATCAGGCACATCGTGTACGGTGGGGTAGGAGGGGATGCCCTGCACTTCGCTCTCCTTGGGGTTGACGGCACGCAGCTCGCCCTTATAGCCGCCGTTGACGAGGTTGCGGAGTATCGCTCCGCCGGGCTTATGTACATTGTTGGAAGCGCCCACCACAACGATGGAGGCGGGGCGCAGGAGTTGGTTGGTAATCATGGTGAATGAGTCTTTTATAAATTTGCGACAAATATACGAAAGTTATTAGGATTATCCGTTCATTGTCGCAGGCTCCGTGGCTTACAGCGCCGTGCCCTTGATGTCTTGTATCTCTACTAATTTGTTGACAATGGCATAAATGGTCAAGCCGGCGGGCGAATGTATCTGCAACTTGCGGGCGATGTTGCGTCGGTGCGTCATGACGGTGTGGACGGAGATGAACAGCTTGTCGGCAATGGCTTTGTTGGTCATGCCTTTCACCACGCAGGTGATGATCTCCTTTTCGCGCTGGCTGATGGTTTCCTGTTCCGCTTCGGGTGCGGCGTTTCGGGTGCGGGGGACGAAGTGGCGCGCCTCCTTTTGCAGCCGTTGCTCTATCTGCTTGACGGCAGGCACGAAGAGCAGGTCTTCCACGCGGCAGTGCGACACGAGGTCTTCTTCGCAGTTAAAGATGTCGAACAGTACGGCATTCAGCCGGTTGTTGTTCTCCTTCCCGGGGTAGTATTTGATGATGATGTTCTTCAGCTCGGTGAGCTTGGTCGCTATCTCGTTGTGGTGCTGGGCAAAGGTGTCGATGTCGTAACTCTCCGAGAGCTTTCCTTCCAGCAACCCGTCGACGTAGGTAAAGACCGCTTTGTTCTCGTATTCCATGTGTCGGCGCACCTCTTTGACATACTCGTCGTAGAACTTCATGATGAGGGCGGCAAGCTCGCTGTTGCCCGAGTAGTCGATGGCGTCGATCAGCTTACGGCGGATAGCCGGCAGGTCGAAGTCGAGGAAGTAGTTGTGTGCCCGCTTGAGGTACTCCATCAGGGCGGCAACGGAGAACGCCCCCTCCACCTCGTCGTACACGTAGTCGTCGTCGGCAATGAAGTTGGCTACTGCCAGAAAGGTGCGGTAGTCCACCTGCTGTGCATCGCACACCTCCTTTACATGCTTATCGCCGAAGCCCAGCGACAGTCCGAACCGGCTCATGACCATTAATAATGAGAAGTTCCGGCTGATGAGGTCGTTCATCCGGTCGGTAGCATGGTATTTCTGCTGTTTGCTCATACGGTAAAGTGTTGGTGATTCGGTTGCAAAGTAACGATATTTAGCCGAAAGGGGCAAATCTGCGCCTGTTTCACCGCCCTTTTGTTTCTTTAACTATAATAATTAGTTCAGTAACTAAAAAGTCTCGTTATTTGCGGCAAATAATGATAACGATGAAAGGATTAACAGCCAAAGAGGAAGAGATCATGGACCTGTTCTGGGAGAAAGGTTCGTTGTTCGTCAAGGAGATGCTGGCGTTCTATGAGGAACCGAAGCCGCATTTTAACACCCTGTCGACCATTGTGCGCGGGTTGGAAGAGAAGGGATACGTGGCACACCGTGCCTACGGTAACACCTATCAATACTATGCAGCGGTAGACAAGACCGCCTTCGGCAAAGGCTCCCTGCGCAAAACGGTCAGCAAGTACTTCAATAACTCCTACCTCAGCGCCGTATCGTCGTTGGTGCAGGAAGAAGAGATCTCGCTCGAGGAGTTGAAGCAGCTCATTGCCGAAGTAGAGCACAACCGTTCATAGTCACTCACGTTTCATTCTTCCTATTCAGTTCTATAATCATGGGTCTATTCTTTGTCTACATACTCAAGTCGGCAGTCTGTCTGGCAGTGTTCTACCTCTTCTACCGGCTGCTGCTGAGTCGCGAAACGTTCCACAGCTTCAACCGCGTGGCGTTGCTGGGCATCTTGTTGCTGTCGTTCTCCTTGCCGTTGATAGAGGTGACGGTCGGCAGCCGGTCGGGCATGAATCAGGTAGTGCTGACGGTAGAGCAGTGGCTGTTGCTGATGACACCCGTCAGCGTGGAAACCATGCCGGTGGAAGCGGCACGGTCGATGGGCTGGGTGCACATCGCGCTCCTTATCTATGCGGCAGGGGTGCTCTTCTTCCTGCTGCGACACATCTATTCACTGATCAGGCTGGGCATACTGATACGGACAGGCAGACGGGAGTGCATCACTCCTTATTACAACACAAGCACAAAGGTCTCTTTGATTGTGCACGACCGTTCTGTCGCTCCGTTCAGCTGGATGCACTACATCGTGCTCTCCCGCCGAGACCTGAACGAGAGCGGACGCGAGATACTGGCACACGAGGTGGCACACATCCGCCGCGGACACTCTTATGATTTGCTGGTGGCAGACCTCGCCATCTTCTTCCAATGGTTCAATCCGGCTGCGTGGCTGTTGAAGCAGGAGCTGCAAAACATCCACGAATACGAAGCCGACGAGACCGTTATCAAACAAGGCATCGATGCACAACAATACCAACTTTTATTAATTAAAAAAGCTGTCGGTACAAGGCTCTACTCTATGACCAACAGCTTTAATCACAGTAAACTCAAAAAGCGTATCACTATGATGAAACGAGAAAAATCAAACCAGTGGGCACGTGCGAAGTACTTCTATGTACTCCCCTTGGCTGCCGTTGCAGTCACAGCGTTTGCCCGTCCCGAAGTCTCTGCCGTAACAAGCGAGATTTCAGCCGTCAAAGTTACGGATTTGACAACAATTGTCGAAACAAAAGCGCCGGAAACTCCCGCAGTGACCGCCAAAGACACCCTTAAGCCCCGCTTTGTGCCCGTTCCGGTGCAGGAGCGACAAGGCAAGAGAGCACCCGACGAACTGCGTGGTGCCGAGAAAATGCCCGAATACCCGGGCGGCATGCAGGCGATGGCGAAATACCTGCGCGACAATGTGCGCAACACCGCCGAGACCGGCAAAGGTCGGGTGACCGTGCGCTGCACCATCGGCAAAAACGGCAAGGTCAGCGGCGTGGAGGTGGTACGTTCGCTCAACAAAGCGGCAGATGCGGAAGCGGTGCGCGTCGTGAAGGCGATGCCGAAATGGATTCCCGCCGTGTCGGAGAAAGGCGACCCCGTGTCGGCTACCTACACCATTCCCGTTGCCTTTGGTCCGACGGATGCCGAGATAGCCCGAGCGATAGAAGAGCAGACCGGCAAAACAGTGTTGAGCGTTACGCGCACCGACAGCGCACCCGCTCCCGTCGACCCGTCGCGCATCGTGGTCTACTCCCGCAAAACGGGCGAACCGGTCACCGAGAAACCGCTCGTCATCGTCAACGGACACGAGGTGAGCAACGACGTGATGAATGCCATCGACCCCGCTAAGATCGCTTCCATCTCGGTGCTGAAAAACGGAGCAGTGCTTGCTATGTACGGTGAACGCGGCAAAAACGGCGTGATCAGCATCACCCTGAAATCGGAAGAGGGGGAATACGGACCCACGCTGCACTTCAACAGCAGCCCGGCGGAGAGCTGCAACGGCATGGTGCTCGACAAAAAAGGCGAGCCGATAGTCGGTGCCGTCGTCGTGTCGGGAGACGAACACCACGGCGCGGTAACCGACAAGGAGGGCAAGTTCTCCATCTCCGTGCCCGAAGGTACTCCGTTGAAGGTCTCCTACGTCGGCTTTAAGAGTAATACCGCTCCGGCTTCCAAGAAGATGATTGTCGTGCTGGCAGACGAATAGTTGGCAAACCGTTAGCACAACCGTTAGCAACGAACCTGTGCAACCGTTAGCAGCGAACCTGTGCAACCGTTAGCAGCGAACCTGTGCAACCGTTAGTAATCGTACCTCGAATGAGGTGAACATTTACCCAATCCTGGCGGATAGAAGATATTTTATCTGTCAAGATTGGGTAAATCAGTTAGTTGATGTACCTTTGCCTGTGATTTAAAGAATAGGTAACGGTTTATTTGAAGGAAATATACGAATGGAAGACATTGTTCTTACTCCCATGATGAAGCAGTTTTTGGACTTGAAAGCCAAGTATCCCGATGCCATCATGCTCTTTCGCTGCGGCGATTTTTACGAAACATACGCTACCGATGCCGTCATTGCTGCGGAGATACTCGGTATCACACTGACCAAACGCAACAACGGACAGGCAAAAACCATCGAAATGGCAGGATTTCCCTACCACGCTCTCGACACTTATCTGCCCAAACTGGTACGAGCCGGCAAGCGCGTTGCCATCTGCGACCAGCTGGAAGACCCCAAGCTTGCCAAGAAACTAGTCAAGCGGGGCGTCACCGAGCTGGTCACCCCGGGCGTTTCCATCAACGACAACATACTGAACAACCGCGAGAACAACTGGCTGGCTGCCGTGCACTTTCACAAAGGTATATGCGGCATCGCCTTCCTCGACATCTCCACCGGCGAGTTCCTCACGGCAGAGGGCGGTTCCGACTATGCCGACAAGCTGCTGAACAGCTTCGCCCCCAAGGAGGTGCTCTTCGAGCGGGGCAAGCGGGGCATGTTCGAGGGCTGCTTCGGCAACAAATTCTTCACCTTCGAACTCGACGACTGGGTCTTCTCCGAAAGCACCGCCCGCGAGAAGCTGCTCGGGCACTTCGAAACGCACAACCTGAAAGGCTTCGGCGTGGACAAGCTGACCAACGGCATCATTGCCGCGGGCGCCATCCTGCAATACCTCCTCTTGACGCAACACACGCAGATCGGGCACATCACCGCCCTGTCGCGGATCGAGGAGGAACGGTATGTGCGGTTGGACAAGTTCACCGTGCGCAACCTCGAGCTGGTGAGCAGCCTGAACGAAGGCGGACGCAGCCTGCTCGGCGTGATAGACCGAACCATCAGCCCGATGGGCGCCCGCCTGCTGGCACGCTGGCTGCTCTTCCCGCTCAAGGAGGTGCAGCCCGTCAACGAACGGCTCAACGTGGTGGAGTACTTCTTCCGGCACCCCGATTTCAGGGAGATGATCGAGGAGCAGCTACACCTCATCGGCGACCTCGAACGCATTGTCTCCAAGATAGCCGTCGGACGGGTGTCGCCGCGCGAGGTAGTTGCCGTGAAAGTAGCCCTGCAAGCCATCGAACCCATCAAAGAGGCATGTCTGGAGGCAGACAATGCCGCCCTGAACCACATCGGCGAACAGCTCAACATCTGCCGTTCCGTTCGCGACCGCATCGAACGGGAGATCAACAACGACCCGCCGCTGTCGGTCAACAAGGGAGGCATCATACGCTCCGGCTACGACGAGGAGCTGGATGAGCTGCGACGGCTTGCCTACTCGGGCAAGGATTACCTGCTCCGGATGCAACAGCGCGAGAGCGATGCCACCGGTATCTCCAGCCTGAAGATTGCCTACAACAACGTGTTCGGCTATTACATCGAGGTGACCAACGTACACAAGGAAAAGGTGCCTCCCAACTGGATACGCAAGCAGACATTGGTCAACGCCGAACGCTACATCACCGAAGAGCTGAAGGAGTACGAGGAGAAGATTCTCGGTGCGGAGGAGAAGATCGGGGCGCTCGAAACCCGCCTCTACAACGAGCTGGTGACGGCGCTGACGGAGTTTATCCCTGCCATCCAGCTCGATGCCGCTCAGATTGCCCGGTTGGATTGCCTGCTCTCCCTGGCTACCGTTGCCCGCGAGAATCACTACATCCGCCCCGTGGTGGCAGACGACACACTGCTCGACATCCGGCAGGGACGGCATCCGGTGATAGAGAAGCAACTCCCCATCGGCGAACGTTACATAGCCAACGACGTGATGCTCGACGAAAAGACACAGCAAATCATCATCATCACCGGTCCCAACATGGCAGGTAAGTCGGCGCTGCTGCGGCAGACGGCGCTCATCACATTGCTGGCACAGATAGGCAGCTTCGTGCCGGCAGAGCGCGCACACATCGGACTGGTGGACAAAATCTTTACCCGCGTCGGCGCCAGCGACAACATCTCGGTGGGTGAATCGACCTTTATGGTGGAGATGAACGAAGCCGCCGACATCCTGAACAACCTCTCGCCCCACAGCCTGGTGCTGTTCGACGAACTGGGACGGGGCACATCGACCTACGACGGTATCTCCATCGCCTGGGCGATAGTGGAGTACATCCACGAACATCCCAAAGGAAAGGCACGCACCCTCTTCGCCACCCACTACCACGAACTGAACGAGATGGAGAAGAGCTTCCCGCGCATCAAGAACTACAACGTATCGGTCAAAGAGGTGGACAACAAGGTGATATTCCTCCGCAAACTCGAACGTGGCGGCAGCGAACACTCCTTCGGTATACACGTGGCAAAGATGGCAGGCATGCCCAAAAGCATCGTGAAGCGTGCCGACGAGATACTGAAGCAACTGGAACGCGACAGCCAGGGCATTGCCGGCACCACCGGCATACAGGGCAAGTCGATGGAGAGCGTAGGCGAAACACGCGGCGGCATGCAGCTCAGCTTTTTCCAGCTCGACGACCCTGTACTCAGTCAGATACGCGACGAACTAAAGCTGCTCGATATCGACAACATGCCGCCGCTCGAAGCGCTCAACAAGCTGAACGGTTTGCGCCGGATAGTGATGGGAAAGTGAGATTCGGGGCTGTTATTGCCTCTTCTTTCTTCCGTAGCAGAAGATGCAATACAGCCCGACAAGCACGAACGGGATGCTGAGCCATTGCCCCATGTTGAGCGTCATGCTCTGTTCGAAATCCACCTGATTCTCTTTCAAGAACTCCACGAAGAAGCGGAACGTGAAGATCTCCGTCAGACACAGTCCGAAGAAGAACCCGCGGCGCACCGCCTTGCCGTAGCGTTTGTACAGGTAAATCATCAGCAGGAAGAAGACGAAGTAGGCGATTGCCTCGTAGAGCTGCGCCGGCTGGCGGGGCAGCATGTCTTCGCGCTCGAAGACGAACGCCCAGGGCACGTCGGTCGCCTTGCCGATGATTTCGGAGTTCATCAGGTTG
This sequence comes from Prevotellaceae bacterium, assembly GCA_031262995.1. Taxonomy (GTDB): domain Bacteria; phylum Bacteroidota; class Bacteroidia; order Bacteroidales; family Bacteroidaceae; genus Bacteroides. The sequence continues at coordinate 9,260 of JAISGR010000175.1, forward strand.
GCAAGGCGGATGCAGCAGGCACAGACAGGGGTGGCTACGGCAATCATGTCGAGCACATCCATGTAGTGCATCTTCATCTTGCGGCAATAGAGCCACAGGGCAAGCATCAGTCCCAATGTGCCGCCGTGACTGGCAAGTCCGGCATAACCTGCCCAGTGCCAGCCGTCGGCGTGGTGCTTGAAGGGGATGAACATCTCTATAAACCCGTTCCAACTGGTAAGGTAGTAATCGGGCTGATAGAACAGGCAATGCCCCAACCGGGCACCGATAAGGATGCCGAAGAAGACGTAGAAGAAGAGCGGTTCGAACTTGTCGTCGCCCAGCTTCTTGTCGCGGTACTGATAGCGCACCACCAAGTAGCCCAACGCAATACCTATTACCCACAACAACCCGTAGTAACGGATAGGTACACTGCCGATACGGAACAGTTCGGGAGTGGGATCCCAATGGATGAACAGCGATGAAATCATAAGCTTATCAATTATTATATTCCTGACTTATATTGTCTTATACATTGAACCGGAAGTGCATGATGTCGCCGTCCTGTACCACGTACTCCTTTCCCTCTACGCCCAGCTTGCCGGCTTCGCGCACGGCAGCCTCACTGCCGTACTTCAGGTAGTCGTCGTACTTGATGACTTCGGCGCGGATAAATCCCTTCTCGAAGTCGGTGTGGATGACGCCGGCGCATTGCGGAGCCTTCCAACCTTTTTGGTATGTCCATGCCTTGACCTCCATCTCGCCGGCGGTGATAAAGGTTTCGAGGTTCAGCATCTTGTAGGCGGACTTGATGAGGCGGCTCACGCCCGATTCAGTCAGCCCGACCTCTTCGAGGAAGAGTTGCCGGTCTTCGTACGTCTCCAATTCGGCAATGTCGGCTTCGGTCTTGGCGGCGACAATGAGAATCTCGGCGTTCTCCTCTTTCACCGCTTCGCGCACCTCGTCCACATAGTGGTTGCCGCCGACGGCACTTGCTTCGTCGACGTTGCACACATACATCACCGGCTTGGCGGTGAGCAGGAAGAGGTCGTGTGCGGCGCGCTGTTCGTCTTTGGTGTCGAAGGTCACCGTTCGGGCAGATTTGCCCTGTTCGAGTGTCTCCTTGTAGCGCAGCAGCACGTCGTAGATCAGCTTGGCTGCTTTGTCTCCGCCGGTCTGTGCCTGCTTTTGTACCTTCTGTATGCGGCTCTCGATGGTCTCGAGGTCTTTGATTTGCAGCTCGGTGTCGATGATCTCCTTGTCGCGCACAGGGTTCACGACGCCGTCGACGTGCGTCACGTTCTCGTCGTCGAAGCAGCGCAACACGTGTATGATGGCATCCGTTTCGCGGATGTTTGCCAGGAATTTATTGCCCAAGCCCTCGCCTTTGCTGGCTCCTTTCACTAATCCGGCAATGTCTACTATTTCTACGGTGGTGGGTACGATGCGTCCCGGGCGTACCAGCTCGGCAAGCTTGGTGAGTCGTTCGTCGGGTACGGTAATCACGCCCACATTGGGTTCGATGGTGCAGAAGGGGAAGTTTGCCGCCTGCGCCTTGGCATTCGACAAACAGTTGAAAAGGGTCGATTTACCCACGTTGGGCAGCCCGACGATGCCACATTGTAAAGACATACGTTCTATCTATTTAATGGAAAAACGAAACTGTTACTACTAAAAAACGCGCAAAGTTATGCAAATTATGCCTATAAACAATGAAGTGGGCGAAAAGGAGCCTGCGGTTGCTGCCTGCAGGCAATGCAAGCAGGTTCCCGTCTCAACAAGGCAAGGCTTTTGTCCTGTTGAGCCGGGAACACTGTGTCAATGAGGCGGAAACGCCGTGTCAATGGGTCGGGAGGGTTATCTCACCGAGACATTTGTCGGCTGTCAGATAGGTCTGTGAATATACGTCTTCAATGCTTCTACATACTCTTCGAAGGCGCCTACTCCTTCAGCGGTAATCCGACAGGTGGTGCAGGGCATCTTTCCTTTGAATGTTTTGGTCACCTCCACATAGCCTGCGCGGTTCAGCTTCTCAATCTGTACGCTGAGGTTGCCTGCCGTTGCTCCGGTTTGCTCGCGAATGTAGACAAAGTCTGCCTCTTCAACGCTGAGCAACAACGACATAATAGCCAGGCGAAGCTCGGAGTGAAGCAAAGAATTCAACTCTTTAAACATGCTGATCCTCCTTGGCTTTGTAGTTGAGACGGTGTCCCGGAATCACCATCATCAATACGAAACAGAGGGCATAAAACGGGTACGTTGCCACTTGCGATCCGAGGATGTTATTGAGCATAATGGGCAGCGAGGCAATAAAAGCGCCGCCAGCCGACCACTCCATCCATTTGTCCCGCAGAATGGCGCCGGAGAACATGGCGCCGGCGGCACACATAATCAGTGAGCAGGGTAGCATAATCTGGAGGTCGCTGAAGTCCCAATCGTCCACCATGCAATAGATAAGGAGGACAGCCAGCCAACTGCAAATACCAAATGCCACGTTTCGCCATAAGATAGCCAAAATCTTATCTATGTATGTTTTCACCGGCTTCACCTTGTTCCGTCGTAATCGAAAATCCAACGGGAAACCTATAACCGGAACCAAAAACCATACGTAGTTCCAATACTCTTGTTGGGTCAATGTAATCAGCACGTAGATAACAATCGCCGTTGCCGTACATAGATAACCCCACAGCAGAAACAGGTTTCCGCTGCCCTTCTGCAAGTTTTTCTTGCTCTCCTGAATCATTCGAGTGATAAGCTCCAAGCTTTCCTGCTCGTTCAATTGTCTTTCTTCCATAAAAAAGCATTCGTATTAAATATGAAACATAAAGGTTGTTGGGTTCGAACTCCGCGGCAAAGATAGAGTAGTTTATAATATAAACCAAATTATTCAGAAGATTATTAATGAATGGCAGTTGCAATCATTCCGGTAGGCTTACATGTCGAAGGAGTTTAAGTCTCTTTTACAGCATCATCGAGTATTCTATTCTGCACCCGATGGCATTCATAATCCGGTAGAATGTAGAAACTTTCGGTTCGGTTTTTCCACTCTCCACCCGCGAGATGTAGGCTCGGTCGGAGCCAATGCGGCGAGCCAGTTCGGCTTGGGTGATGTGGGCTTTCTTGCGGGCATCTTCGATAATCTGTCCGGTATAGAACGCATAGGCTTTCTCTTCGGCGGCGATGCGGGAGGGAGTGCCTTCCTTGCCGAAACGTTCGTCCAGAACGGCATCATAATCTACTATTTGATGATTGTTTGTCTGCATAATACGCCTCCTTTATTTTTAATGCTTTACTAATTTCCTGTTGGGGTGTTTTTGATGTCTTCTTCTGGAAACCGTTGAATAACACAACAATGTTTCCTTCGTCGAAGATAAAAAACACGCGGTAGATATTGCCTTGATATTCAGTTCTAAGCTCATAAAGACCCTCTCGCAAATGCTTTATGAACCGGCTACTGATTCTATCCTGAGTTTTGAGCAGCAGTAATCCATACTCAATCTTTTCTCGAACATTTTCCGAGAGGGTACTTATGAATTGTTCAAAGTACCCTCCATATAGTCTGATTCTTCTCCGAGTTGCTTCCATGCCCGCAAAGTTATGAAGAATTGCTCTACTATACAACACCTTTGCTTCTGCTTCTTGTTGGGAAGCAGAAACAAATGACTGTCATCACTGCCTATTAATATTCTTTCTGTAATGCATACACAAAAAAAGCGTACGCTCTGTGCGGAGCATACGCTTTCATTATAAGTACAGGTGTATATGTAGACCGACAGATTTACTCTTTGTTGTCTGCGGTTGCCGCTTCACCTTTGTGCGTGAGCATTGAGTAGGCTATCGGGGATGCCACAAAGAGTGACGAGAGCGTTCCGAATACCACACCCAGTATCATGGCGAAAGCAAAGCTGCGGATAGAGTCGCCACCCAGCACGAAGATACACAGCAGCACAATCAATGTACTCAGAGAAGTGTTGATGGTACGTGCCAGCGTCGTGTTGAGCGAGTCGTTGAACAGTGTGAACTTGTCGCGCTTGGGATAGAGGCTGAAGAACTCGCGCACACGGTCGAAGATCACCACCTTGTCGTTGATGGAGTAACCGATAGCCGTCAGGATAGCGCCGATGAAAGTCTGGTCTATCTCGAGCGAGAACGGCATCCAGCCCCAGCAGAGCGAATAGACACCCAGAATCACCATCGTGTCGAACGCCAGCGCCAACACCGATCCCACACTGTAGGCAATGTTGCGGAAGCGCAGCAGGATGTACAATCCGATGGCAATCAGCGCCAGTATCACCGACCACATGGCGGATACCTTGATGTCGTCGGCAATGCTCGGTCCTACTTTCTGCGAGCTGACGATACTGCCGCCCGTGTGGTTGTCGCGGTCGATGAACGTAGCCAGCGAGATATTGTTGGTGAGCAACGGCTTCAACGATTCGTACAGATAGGCTTCGATGTCCGAATCGACATTGGCGTCGTTGTCGTTGATGTGATAGTTGGTGCTGATACGTACGGTGCGCTTGTCGGTACCGATGGCGATGACGCTCACATTGGCAGGAGTGCCGTCGGCTTCAACCAATCGGTTTGCCAGCAGGGAGCGTACCTCTTCAGGTTCAACCTGTTTCTCGAACTGTACCTGGAAGTTGCGACCGCCGGTAAAGTCGATGCTCTGACTCAGTCCGCGGGCTGCCAGTGAGATGATGAAGATTGCCAGCATCGCTCCGGCAATGGTGAACCACAGCTTGCTGCGTCCCATAAAGTCGAAG
>JAISGR010000012.1 GCA_031262995.1 Prevotellaceae bacterium
AAGGAGATTATGCCTGCCGTTCCGAAAACGGCAAGTGCTTTAGCGATGAGAATACGGTCTGATAGGACTGAACAGGGTGATTTTGTTGAAAATTCGTTGAGATAATTTTGCAAGTATCGATTATTGCACTACATTTGCCGCCGCAATGAAGAATTGTTGTATGCTCTCTTACTAAGAAACCACACAAACTGCCTATTATTTTGAACAGATTCCCTACAACATATTCTGCAAGCATATGTGCGTGAAAAGCATACTTGCATCGACTCGGTTATGCGCAGAATTTCCGGTTTATGCGTTTGATTTTTAATCTCACTTGCGGCTGCTTTTAACTGCTATCCCGCATGGATTCCTGTTACGAATGTACAAATATTTCCCTCACGCCATATACTTCGCGATGTATTGTACCACACACCAAATTATAGGTATCGTCGCACGCTAAATTCAGTGCTCCGCAGGTCATCAACTTAAGCGGTACACTCTCGAGCGCCGGAGAGTAGGGTGGCTGTAAGTAGTCACGCTCCCACAGGCGGAAGCCAAGTTGTTTGTAGAAGCTGATGCGACGGCGGGCTGTCTCTGTAGCAGGCGGCTCTACCTCGATGATTAGCGGCAGGTCGATCCGATCGAGCAGAGAGGCGATGAGCTGTTTGCCGTAGCCATGGTTACGATATGCGGGTGCAATAGCCAGATGCTCCGTATAATAAAAGGTGGGGAAGTGCCAATAGTTATAAAAACCGACAGGCGTATCACCGTTCAAGACGATAAAGAGGTGAAAGAGGTTTGTTCGTTGTTCAGCCACACGGCGAAGTTCGGACAGCGGGCGACGCTCTTCTGGCGGAAAAGACCCCACCAGCACGTGTTCCATAAATTGATACCAATCGGTATCGGCAGTTGTGATTTGTTGAGAGGTTATCATGATTTATCACCGGGAGTGGAAGTTATTCCACTTTAAATTCGATGTTGGCAAAGCGCAGCATGTCGCCCACTTGGAACATCACAGGTTTGTTGGGTGGCAGTTGGTCGCCATTGAGGAAGGTGCCGTTGGTCGACTCCAGGTCGATTACCTCCCATTTGCCATCCTCGCCCTTTTGCAAACGGGCGTGTTTACCCGATATGTAGGTATGGGGCAAGAACACTTGGGCATATCCTCCGTGTCGCCTGCCGATGACTACACCGTCTACCAGCGCCAGTCGGAGCGATGGATTGGTACAAACCAGTCGTACGGGTAATACTTTGGGAGGTATTTTAGGGCGTATCGTCTTGCCGGTACTGATGGTTTTCCCTATGGTTGATTCGCTGCGGGGCATGACGGGTTCGATTCGTTTCACGGTCGATTCGCTCATCAGTTCGCGTACGGAAACAAGCTCTTTTCCGCAGCGGGTACATCGTTTCCCCTTGCCAAGCACCTGGCAGTCGGGGCAGATAAAGAGTTCGGCACCACATTGGTCGCAAAAGTAGCTGTCGCTCTCTATTTCGGCTTTACATTTGGGGCAATTGATAGTTGTAGCCATATTCATCTAAATATTCTATGTGTAAGTTCATTAAAGCATATCTCCCGGCAGCAGGGTGTCGTAGCCTGACGGATCGAAGTCGGGATTCTCCATTTCGCGTCGCAAGCGGCTGCTTTGGTTCTTCAATACGCGGTCGAAGTAGTTGTTCACTTCGCGGGCATTGGCAAAGTTGCGGTCGCGGCGGTTATACAGGTCGGTGAAGTAGACGTGCATCACTTCCTCCGCTTCGAGCGTGAGGGTGAGCATCTCCTTTTTGGCTTTTGCGAGGAAGATTTGCGCCAATTCATCGGGGTTATAGTCTTCGAACGGAATCACTTTGGTGAAGCGCGACTCCAGACCCGAGTTGCTGTTGATCCACTCTTTAATCTCGTGCGGATAGCCGGCGGCGATGCACACCAGCTTCCCTTTATAGTCGAGCAACATAGGCAGTAGCGTGTTGGTAGCTTCCTGTCCGAAGGCGTCGCCCATGAGCGAGTAGGCTTCGTCGATGAAGAGCACGCCACCCACAGCACGTTTCACCATGCGTGCCGTTTTGCCGGCGGTCTGTCCCACGTAACCCTCCACCAAATCTTTTCGGGTCACTTCGATCAGGCGGTTACTGGGCAGCACGCCCAAAGCGTAGAAGATGTTGCCCATGATGCGCGCCACGGTGGTCTTTCCGGTTCCGGGATTACCTACAAACAGATAGTGGTCTGCCACGCCCTGGAACTTCTTGCCGGTAGCTTCGGCTTTGGCGCGTTCCACCTTTATATAATCGGCAATCTCCTTCACCTCGCGCTTCACGGCAGCCAGTCCGATGAGTTGGTTCAGCTCTGCCATGCACTCCTCTTCGTCGATCACCTTGGGCGGATCGTAGGGAATATCGGTAGTCTGAATGGTGAGGAACATCTCGCGTGTCACAGGGTATCCGGCAGAACGCAACTCCGTCAGGCGATTGGAACGGCGCAGTTTGGTTTTGTCGAAGAGCTTCACCATCTCGCCTGCATTACCGAAGTTCTCATCTTTGGATGCCACCATCTCGTCGACGAGCTTGGTCAGCGTCTCTTCGGCTTCGGGCGTGAGTACGTTCTCTTTCTTATGCGCCAGCGAGCGATAGATGGCAATCAGTTGGTCGGCGGTATAGTCTTCGATGTGCAAGAAGGTGGTAAACCGTCGGCGGAATCCGGGGTTGGCGTTGTTGATAAACTCTTCCATGTCAGCCTGATAACCGGCGCAGATAACCACGAACTTGCCTGCGTCGCGCACCATGCGCGTCATCAGCGATTCTACGGCTTCCACACCAGCCTGTCCGCCCTGTCCTGTGCTGCCGCCTGTTCCTACCGGCACCAACGTATAGGCTTCATCGATAAAAAGGATACCTCCCATCGCTTCGTCGCACGCCTTGTCCATCAGTTTGGCAGTTTCGTTCTGGTAGGTGCTGACAAGGTTCTTGCGTTCCTTCTCCACCACCTTGTCGGTAGGCAGTAGACCGATCGCTTTGAATATCTCGCCCAGCTTCTTGGCAAGGGTGGTTTTGCCTGTTCCGGGGTTGCCGGTCAATACAATATGTACGGGTGTTATCTCGGCATCGGCAATGCCCATATCCATCATCTCCTTGTCCATGGCAATCTTGTTGGCAAGGGCACGTATCTCAGCTTTCACATTCTCCATGCCGACGAAATCGTCCAATTCAGCCAATACCTCGGGCAGTGTCTTCACGTTTCGGCTCTCTTCCCCTTCGATGTCGGCGCGTGTTAACACGTTTGCCATGGCGGGGTCGTAGTCGGAGGTGTTCTTGAGCGCCAGCAGCCGGATGCCCTGCTGTTTGATGGCACGGTCGATCGCATTGCGCACCTCGCGGGCGTTGCCGAAAGTGCGGGTGCGGGTGAGATACATCTTCTTAAAGTAGTTGGATATATAGGCTTCGGCATCGGAAGCGAGCGTGAGTTGCTCTTTCTTTACCTGTCGGCGGAAGATTTCCGTCAGCTCGTCGGCGGTATAGTCGCGGAAGTTGACCGTTTCGTTGAAGCGCGAGGTCATGCCCGAGTTGGCGCTGAGGAACTCGCCCATCTCCTTGCTGTAACCGGCGGCGATTGCCACGAACTCTCCGCGGCGGTCTTCCACCAATTTGAGCAGTGTATCAATGGCTTCCTGTCCGAAACCGTCATTTTCGCCCGATTTCAACGTGTAGGCTTCGTCGATGAAGAGCACACCGCCCATTGCCATGTCGACATATTTCTCGACGGCAAGCGCTGTCTGCCCTACGTAACCTGCCACCAGCTCCTTGCGCGACACTTCGACCAGTTGTCCGATGGGGAGTACCTCCAGCGAGTTAAGTATATCGGCAAAGATACGTGCAATGGTGGTCTTGCCCGTTCCGGGATTACCCAGAAAAAGGAAATGGTCTTTGATTTCGCGTTTGGCACCTGCGCCTTTGCGGTCGCGTTCGAAATCTATCTTGTTGACTATCTTCTGCACGGTAGCCTTGATTTCGTCGATACCGACAAACTCGTCCAGCTCCGCCATGATTTGTTCGTAACTTTTTTGGTGAAACTCCCGCCCGGGAATGTCGGCAGGCGTGGCAACGGTGGCATTGGCGTCGCGGCGAATGGTGTTGGCAAAGATGTCGGCAGCCTTCTTCACGGCGAGGTGTCCGTTGCCGAAGTCGTCGGACTTCTGGCGCATCTCATACTTGAAGACACGCTCCAGCTTGGCGTTGGCTTCCTCGTCGAGGGTGATGCCATATATCTTTTTGAGTTCGCGGAGACAGATTTCTTTCAGTTCGTCGACGGTGCAGTCCTTCAGATCGAAACGGTATTCGAAACGATTGCTCACGTCGGGATTGGCTACGAGAAACTCCTTGAAGCCGGCAGAGAGACCGGAGAGTATCACGATGGGGTCGTTGTTCCATTTGTCCATGCTGCTGAAGAGCTTATCGAGGCGATTTATCTCGTTGGCAGCGCCCGTGGGCACCAGCTTCTGCACATTCTCGATGCAGAGAATACCTCCTTTCAGGTTGGCGGTATTCTTTTCCCACTCTTTGGCGAACTCTTCGTAATCTACAGCATCAATAACCGTCATGGTGGGCTGCTTCACCACGCCGATGGCAAACAGTAACTTTTGCAACACGGCAACCAGCTTGGTCTTTCCCGTGCCGGTGTTACCGGTGATAATCATATCCATCCCCAAGCGTACCGGCACACCGATGCGCTGCGAGCGCATTGCCAACGACTCGCATGTATTTACCAGGTCTTGCAGCTGACCTTTCACACTCTCCATTCCAACCAACTCACGCAGTGGTTCGGTGGCTTTGGTGGCTACCGTGGCGCCGCACCATTTACAGAAGTTGGCAGTCTCTCGATTGGGTTTATCACATTTTGGACAGTTCATAATGGCTGTTCTTATTCTTTTATAGCTTCTTTTGTTGTTGTTTCTTTCTGTACGTCTTCTTTTTCGACCTGTTTCGTAAACTGAAACTTCACTTTCTTCTTGGTGGTATAATTCTCGTAAGTTCCTTCGAAAGCATCCATACCATCGCCGGTAAAGGTTCCTATATAAGCGCCGTCAAGGATGCTGTTGGTTCGTTCCACATCGTCCAAGCGGAGGGAGCGAGTAGCCATGTTTACGGTACCGGTAAGCGCCTCGGAAGTGCGCTGCGAATATGCCACATGTATGGTCGCTTCGATTCCCAACGTACCGGCTTCGGTGATTTCGAGCGTGGCTTCACGACCGTCGAAGGTACCTTGCCACGTGCCTTTGAGCGAGCCGATCGACATTTCGCTTTTCAGCAACTCTTTCAAGTCGAATTGCGGAGCATACTTCACAAAGAGGAAGGTCAGGAATCCCACTATCAACAGCGACAGGATGGAACGGTAAAGGAAGTGGCGGATATTGTTCTTGAGATAGTCACTATATTCGGTCATCTCTTCGCCTATCGAGGAGACAAAGCCGGAACCTGCTTTGGCACGAAAAGCAAAGTGGAGCGGTTCGAGCTTCATCTCTTCGAAGCCCGGTTTCAGTACGGCACGGTGCGACTTGCTTTGCAAAGGCAGTTTGAAGTAGCAGGTACGCACGGTGGAATAAGCCAGAATCAGCAGCAACGCGCCCAGCACGTGGTTGGCATGCAGCCATTCCAAGTGCTTCACGGGGTCATATTCCAGCAGCAGGATGAAATATACACCATAATATAACATGGCACCCAGCACACATCCCAGCACCAGGCTGCCGGCGATGTTGCGTCCTTCGGAAGTGATGTAAATCAATGCACCGAAGATAACTCCCAGCGTAACCAATGCCGGTATGTTGAGCAGCTGCAACGGATTCTCATCGAAAGGCACTCCGAAGTAGAACAATATCCCTGCTGCCGCCAATAACGGTAGTACACACACCACGCCCACAAAAAGGCGCATAAACCGAAGCGTCCATATCTTTAACCGGATGCCCCGGACACTCTTCTGCATATAGTCGGAAGCCAGCTTGAAGTTTGCCACGTCGGTATCCTTACTGTCGAGTTTATCGATGAATTCGATGTATTCCACCACCTGTTCTTCGTAGGCAAACTTGGCAGAGAGGCTTCGGTTGGGGTCTTCCTGATAGAAGACGGCAATCCAGTCTTTCAGGTATCCGTTCTCCAGCTCCTTCTTCAGCTCTTTGGCAGGGATATGCTTCAGTTCCGAGAGGGTAGTGATGCTCTTGTTGCTGTCCTCGAAGTAATAATAAGGCGCGGCGCCCATCCCTTTTACCATCTTGAAGGTGGCAATAACACGGTTATAGGGACCGGATTTGCGCAGGTTGTCTTTCGACTGAAGGTCGAAGCAGTAGTCTATCCATTCTATTTTGTCGTCGTACACCCCTTTCGACTTGAGGTAGAAGTATAGGCGCGACCCGGGCATGTCGGAAAGCATACCGAGCATGTAACCGGCATAGTCGTATTCGGGGTCTCCTTTGCGGGTATGTCGATAAACCATGAGCTGGCGATTCATGAACTGCGCCACCTGCGTATGGGTAAAGATGTAATCTTCGGCGGTTTCATCGGTTTGCAGGGTGAACGAAACCTTGGGGCTGAGGTTATAGAGCACGGCGTAGGTCACGGCAGATTCTTGCGGGTCGAAACCTTTGAGCTGGGCGTGTATCTTCACCACGAGGCTCTTGTCGTGTGCACCAAGCCAAATCAGAAACGATTCCTCTCCCAAATCGCTCCACGATTCGGCGCTCAACGGATGTGCATAGGCAAAGCGCAGGATGTCTTCGGGAGTTTGACACTCTTCACTCATCCCCTTTTCATCGGTCAATGTATAGGGGCGTGTGGGGGCAAGGGTATATATCAGCCGGCGCAATGCCTCGCGTCGGCGTTCGGGCTGACGAAAGAGTTGCACGGTATCGTCGGCAAGCTGTTGGAGGTCGTGCACGTGAAAGAAAACGAAGAGCGGATCGTACTCATTGGTCAACACGGACTGATAAACACTGGAATAACGACTGAGCGATTGTGCTATCTCATCGGCGGTGACACAGGGATTGCCCTTCACATCGTAGTAGGGCATGTCCATGTTGAGGGCGTAGCAGGCGGCGTATAGTCCGGCTATTTGCTGCTTAGGGTATCGCTTTTCGGTAATCTCCTCGATTTCCGCAGCCAGTTCGGGACGTTGGCTTTCGTTGAGCCACTTGCTGATTTTGCCGGTATAGAGATATTTGTTTGCCAGGTCGGGGTCTTGCCGCATATAGTCAGCCAGCTCTTCGGGCGAATGGGCTACCTGATTCTTTCCGGCATTGAAGATAATGTTAAAGGTGCGTTCCACCTCTTGTCCGGCGCTTTCGCTGTAGATATCCTCTCCTTGCGACCAACGTACGATGTCGGCAAATCCGCACCGTTTCTCGGGTTGCGGCACGGTGAGAGCTTTGATGAGTTGCAACGTATGTTCGGAGAGGTTGTCGGGGAAAGGGAGGTCGCCGGTACGTTTACGCTTCATCAGCTCAAACTCCTTCTCCTTAAATTCCTTTTCACCCATCCAGAGACATAACAGCACCATGCCGAGTGAGTAGAAATCACTCTTGGTATCTATCTCTACCATGTTCTCGCCGGGTACGGTGTAATACATCTCGGGTGCGGCGTAGATACGTGTGCGGGCTTGGTCGGTGCGGGCTACCCCCTCTTTGTCGCACTTCACGGAAATGCCGAAGTCTCCCAGCACCACCCGTTTCTGTGTCTCGTCGAGAAAGAAGAAGTTACCCGGCTTTATGTCGCGGTGGATGAATCCATGTTGGTGACAGAAGTCGATGGAAGCGGCGGCTTGCAAGGCTATTTCGCAGAGGCGCTCCTCATCGCCGCGCAGATTGAGCTTGTCGAGCGAACCGCCGGTGCAGTAAGTCATCAGTTCATAGTCGCGCATTTCACCCGGCACACGGGGGTTCTCCCACAAGCCGTGGGCGTGTATGTCGACCAGCAGACCGGAACGGGGCGCGCGACGGATGCGTTCGAGTATCTCATGATTGGGCGGAGGTTCGATGCCTACGTAGTAAAGCTTGAGCACATACTGCTTACCTCCGTTGGTAACGAGCAGGATTTGTGCTTCTCCGGTGCCGTCGGAGATGGGTTTGACGACGGTGTAGGTTTCTCCTTCAATGGTGTACGAAGCATCGTAAGGTCGGATAATGGCATCAATTTCTCTTTTCTGCTCGGCGCGCAGGGTTTCCGAATCGACTGCGGCAGGCGCCACACGCATCGTTTTTTCGTACGCCGGTATTGCGGCTGGACGCACAGTCTTCTCTCCCAAGTCCCCCAACGGACGCAGGGTTTTGGTTTCACCGGCAGGACGCACTGTCTTGGCATCGCCGGCGGGGCGTAGGGTCTTGTCGGCTTTCTCGTCCGGTCTCAGTGTTTTATCAATACTGTCCATACATTGTTGTTACTGTTCATCACGATTACAAACTTTTGTATTGTCTATCTCGAGTTTCTGCATTATGGGTTGTTTCTTAATCTTAATCTTCATATTCGAACACACGCTTGGCGGTAATGATGTCATCATACACCCACTCGCCTCCCAATTGCGGCTGTGCGCACTCGCTGGGCTGTAGGTGTCGGGCGTGGCAGAGGTTGCAAATCCAGTAGGCGGGCACTTTGGTAACGGTCTTCTTCAGTACCGGCAGTTTGCGCGCCGAGTAGTAGTTGCGTTGCATCTGCGGGGTCATGTCGCCTTCGGGACGCAGTTTCTGCATGAGACGCTGCATCTCTTCCACCTTTTCTTTATATGCTTCGGCTGTCCCGTTCAGTTCGGGCTTGGCAATGGTGAGTTTTATTTTCGATTCGCGCTGCACGGGTTGAGGGGCAACGGAAGGTGCGGTCGGCTTCGGGGGGCTGGCTGTCGACGCTTCGACTTTTCGTCCGTCAAACAATGCCTGATAGCGTTCGAGCAGTGCTTGGTCGGCTTGGTTCAAGGCAACGGCAGGTTCGTCTTGCGCCACTCCCGATTGATTATCACCCTCGGAGTTGTCTCCTTGACCGGTGAGCTGTGCTTCCAAATCCGCCAATTCACCGGCAAGCGCCACCATTTGTTGAAACACCGGGTCTTTCTGTGCCCGTTGCATTTCCCTGTCGGCAGCCTCATTCAGCGGGCGGTTGCATTTCCGACAGAAACTGCGAAAATTGAGTGTACCGCAGCCGGGGCAAGCTATGCCGGCGCGCGGATTGCCACATTCGGGGCAGAAAGTGTCGTCGTGATCGAGCGGTGCACCGCAAAAAGAGCATTGATCAGGTTGCAGACTGTGTCCGCAGGAAGGACAGATTTCCCACTGTGGCTGTACTGCCACACCGCAATGCGGACAAGAAGCGGCAGACAACGGCATACCACACTCTTCGCAGAACTTGTCTCCGTCATGAAAGGGCGTTCCGCAATTGGTGCAGACCCGACGGGTGGCAGGTGCTTCAGATGGCGTAATAGTGCTTTGCTGTCGTTTAATTTGTCTCTTCGATAATGATTGTTGTTGTTCCATTCCCAACATGAGTCTCCTTTTCTTTCATTTAGCCCCCAAAAGTATAAATTTAAATTTGAAAAGGAATGATATTTAGAAATAAATAGTAGTTATGAAGTTGTATTAAGTAATCACTTCATCTGACCAGTTACCTCTTAGGGGGATAGATTTGTTTAGCTGTCAGGTAGAAACGGAGAATGACATTATGCACACTTTATGCGTTGTTCGACTTACCAAATTGTCCGATTCGGGCAATTCTGCCAACACGTGTTTTGCCCTCAAGCTTCATTTTAACAATTGACAGTGATGCTTGTCGATAAAATTCGTTAAGCAAACAGCTGAAATAGGCAAGTGCTCAAGCAAAATAAGGCGCCATTGATAAGCCACGGAAAGCGTAATCAGAAAGAGTTGAGTGTGCAGTCAATGGGACATGGCTGTTGTCCCATCGGGATTTTACCCCGTAACCAATGAGACAAAGACGCCGTTCCAATGAGACAGAGACGCCGTTCCAATGAGACAGAAGTTTTATTCCATCGACTTCTTGAAGCGCATCATTCACAATATACAAGTTATACTTCACAACAAACAAGTCCGTATATTCGTTTCACCGGATTTTGCTTCAAAAGTGCGCCGCTGTCAATTTTAGCAAAATCGGCTGTATCTAATTTATCCACAGTCTATTACACCTATATTTTAACGCCTTCTAACACACAAAAACACCCTTCGTTTCGTACGCTCTCTCCATCAGTCCGAACGAAGGGCATTTTTTAACCAAAAGAGCGATGCAAAACTTTGTGCGGGACTAAGCAATGCTTTGCGCGGGATTAAGCAACGCTTTGTACGGGACTAAGTTTTATCTGCTTTTTGCTTACGTCGGGTTCACGTTGCATAAAACGGACACGCCGCCGAAGGAGAAAAGAGCGTAACAGACTGTGCCCTATTCGGGAATAAGCTGTACCTTTGCGCTTTATAACGTAACAAAAGAATGACTTTTAATTACGACATCATAGTAATCGGTGCCGGACACGCAGGTTGCGAAGCAGCGGCAGCCGCGGCAAATTTAGGTTCGAAGACCTGTCTTATCACAATGGACATGAATAAGATAGCGCAAATGAGCTGTAACCCTGCCGTGGGGGGCATTGCGAAAGGACAAATAGCCCGCGAAGTAGATGCCCTGGGCGGGTACATGGGGTTAGTGACCGATGCTACCGCTATCCAATTCCGCATACTGAACCGTTCCAAAGGACCTGCCATGTGGAGTCCGCGCGCCCAGTGCGACCGAAACAAATACATCTGGACATGGCGCGAGATATTGGAAAACATCCCCAACCTGCATATCTGGCAAGACACTGTCAAAGAATTGCTTATTGAAAACGGAGAAATACGCGGATTAAAAACCTTGTGGGATGTTACCTTCCGTGCCAAATGCGTAATACTTACCGCCGGCACCTTTCTCAACGGACTGATGCACGTAGGAAGAACCAAGCTCCCCGGCGGACGAATGGCAGAGCCTGCATCGTTCTTTTTAACCGAATCCATCGTCAGCCATGGCATTGAATGCGGACGAATGAAAACCGGAACACCAGTGCGCATTGACGGTCGGAGCGTTCACTTCGAAGAGATGGAAGTGCAGGACGGCGAAGCCGACTTCCATCAATTTTCATTCATGGACACACCTGCCCGCAAGCTGAAGCAGTTGCCCTGTTGGACTTGCTTCACCAACGACAACGTGCACGAAGTTTTAAGAAGAGGATTGCCCGAATCACCCCTTTTCAACGGGCAAATACAGAGCATCGGTCCGCGTTACTGCCCCAGTATCGAGACGAAAATAGTCACCTTTCCCGACAAGACACAACACCAGCTTTTCCTCGAACCGGAAGGGGAAACTACGCGTGAGCTTTACCTCAACGGATTCTCCTCTTCCCTACCCTTACAGATTCAAATCGACGCACTCAAGCAGATACCTGCTTTCCGCGACTTGGTAATCTACCGTCCGGGATACGCCATCGAATACGACTACTTCGACCCGACTCAACTCAAACACACGTTGGAAACGAAGAAAATTAAGAATCTGTTCTTCGCCGGACAGGTGAATGGCACCACCGGCTATGAAGAGGCTGCCGGGCAGGGTATCATTGCCGGTATCAATGCACACATCAATGCACACGGCGGCGAACCGTTTACATTGGCGCGCGATGAAGCTTATATCGGCGTACTCATCGATGATTTGGTGACAAAAGGAGTGGACGAACCTTATCGCATGTTTACTTCGCGCGCCGAATATCGCATCTTGCTCCGCATGGATGATGCCGATATGCGCTTGACCGAAAAGTCATGGAATATCGGTCTTGCCCAACGTGACAGATACGACCTGCTTACCAAAAAGCGGGAATCCATCGAACGAATAGTCGCGTTTACCCGTACTTACTCCATCAAACCGGCATTGATCAACGACACCTTGGAGCAACTCGGCACTACCCCACTCCGTCATGGATGCAAATTAGTCGACCTTATCAACCGCCCGCAAATCACCTTACAAAATATGGCAGAACATATTCCCGCCTTCCGAAGCGAATTGGACAAGCTGACCGAACGCCGGGAAGAGATTATCGAAGCCGCCGAGATACTTATTAAATATGAAGGGTATATCGGTCGCGAACGAATCATTGCCGACAAATTAGCACGCCTCGAAAGCATCAAGATAAAAGGGAAGTTCGACTACAACTCACTGCAATCACTCTCTACTGAAGCGCGCCAGAAGCTGACAAAGATAGACCCCGAAACAATCGCGCAAGCCGGTCGGATTCCCGGTGTATCACCCAGCGACATCAACGTACTATTGGTGCTCTCGGGCAGATAACAACCATGTTCCACGTGAAACAATATCATACGATAACCACTTTAAAAGAATTGATTATGAGCCAAGAAAGATTAAGGAAAAGCATCAGAGAAATTCCCGACTTCCCCATTCCGGGCATTTTGTTCTATGACGTAACGACGATGTTCAAAGACGCCGACGTATTGCAAGAACTGGCGGATACCCTGTACGAAATGTACAAAGGGAAAGGCATCACCAAAGTAGTCGGCATCGAATCGCGTGGCTTCATTATGGGACCCATCCTGGCACTCCGCCTCAACGCCGGATTTGTTCCCATCCGCAAGCCGGGCAAACTGCCTGCCGAAACCATCGAAGAGAGTTATGCCAAAGAGTACGGCACCGACACCATCCAAATGCACAAGGATGCCATCAGCCCCGACGATGTGGTGTTGCTGCACGACGACCTGCTTGCCACCGGCGGAACCATGCTGGCAGCCTGCAATTTGGTGAAGCAAATGAATCCCAAGAATGTCTACGTTAACTTCATCATCGAATTGGAGGAACTGCACGGCAAAGAGGCATTCAAGGATGTCGAGATACAGAGTGTATTGACATTGTAATCGGGAAGTGCAAACGGTTACAATGAACCCATGCAAACTATCGTGATGGACAATCTCAAACTTATCGTCGAAGCCCTCCCCGATTCGCCCGGCATCTACCAGTACCTCAACAGCGAAGGCACCATTATCTACGTAGGCAAAGCCAAGAACCTCAAACGGAGGGTATCATCGTACTTCAACAAGGAGCAGACAGGCAAGACGCGCGTGTTGGTGAGCAAGATAACCGACATCCGCTACATCGTGGTCAATACCGAGGAGGATGCCTTGCTGCTCGAGAACAACCTCATCAAGAAGTACAAACCGCGCTACAACGTGCTACTGAAAGACGATAAGACCTACCCATCCATCTGCGTACAGAACGAGCCGTTTCCCCGCGTGTTCAAGACACGTCGAATCATTCGAAACGGCTCGTCGTACTACGGTCCATACAGCAACGTATCCTCCATGTATGCCGTACTCGACCTGATTAAACACCTCTATCCGCTGCGCACATGCCACCACAACCTGTCGGCAGAAAATATTGCCGCCGGCAAGTTCAAAGTGTGCTTGGAGTATCACATCAAGAATTGCTTCGCTCCTTGCACAGGCAAGCAGACAGAAGAGGATTACATGCAGAACATTGCCCAAATTAAAGAGATTCTGAAAGGAAATACGCACCACATCCAGCGGGCGCTCTATCACAAGATGCAGGAACTGTCGGCAGAAATGCGCTTCGAAGAGGCGGAATTAGTGAAAAAGAAATACCTGCTGATAGAAAACTATCGTGCCAAGTCGGAAGTGGTCAGCAAGGTGTTGCACAACATCGACGTGTTCTCCATCGAAGAAGACCGCGACGGCAAATCGGCTTATATCAACTATCTGCATATCACTAACGGAGCTATTAATCAAGCATTTACATTCGAATACAAGAAGCGGTTGAACGAATCGCCCGAAGAGTTGCTGGCGCTCGGCATCGTCGAGATGCGCGAACGCTACAAAAGCCATTCGCCCGAGATTATCGTCCCCTTTCCGTTGGAGATAGCGCTGAAGAATGTCGATTTCACTGTCCCTACCCGCGGCGACAAGAAGAAATTGCTCGAACTCTCCATCCTGAACGTGAAACAGTACAAGGTAGACCGCCTGAAACAGAGCGACAAACTCAATCCCGAGCAACGCACCACCCGCCTGCTGAAAGAGATACAGGATGCCCTCCGCCTCGACCGTCTGCCCATGCGGATAGAGTGTTTCGACAACTCCAACATACAAGGGAGTGACCCCGTGGCAGCCTG
The DNA here is from genome assembly GCA_031262995.1 of Prevotellaceae bacterium. Taxonomy (GTDB): domain Bacteria; phylum Bacteroidota; class Bacteroidia; order Bacteroidales; family Bacteroidaceae; genus Bacteroides. Next base: position 14,159 of record JAISGR010000012.1, read on the forward strand.
TGTGGTATTCAAAAAAGGAAAGCCCAGCAAGGCTGATTATCGGAAATACAACATCAAAACCGTTGTCGGAGCCGATGACTACGCCTCCATGCAGGAGGTGGTACGCCGTCGATACAGCCGCGCCATCGAAGAGGAAGCCCCCCTACCCGACCTGCTTATCACCGACGGCGGCAAAGGACAGATGAGCGCCGTCAAAGAGGTGCTCGACGAGCTGGGAACGAACATTCCCATCGCCGGACTTGCCAAAGACAGCCACCACCGCACCCATGAGCTGCTTTACGGCTTCCCTCCGCAAACCATCGGACTGAAGCAGAACACCCCGCTCTTCCGCCTCCTCACCCAGATACAGGACGAGGTGCACCGCTTCGCCATCACCTTCCACCGCGACAAACGCAGCAAACACCAGACTGCCTCCGAATTAGACACCATCAAGGGCATCGGCGAAAAGACAAAATCAGCCCTGCTGAAAGCGTTTAAAAGCGTAAAACGCATCAAAGAGGCATCGCCGGAGGCATTGGTCAACGTGGTGGGAGAGGCAAAAGCGAAGATAATACAGGCGCACTTTGAGCAGAGCATGAAGAACAATATACACTTGCCGCACACATAAAAGATTCGATTCCCCATGCGCACCCTTATCCAACGCACCAGCCACGCTTCAGTCACAATCAACGGCAGCTGTAAATCTGCCATCGGTTGTGGATTATTAGTCCTCGTCGGTATAGAAGACTCTGATACACAAGAAGATATAGATTGGCTCTGCAAGAAAATAATCAACCTCCGCATCTTCGATGATGCCGACGGCGTAATGAACCGTTCTGTCCTCGATATTGATGGTGAAGTACTGGTAATCAGCCAGTTCACCCTTCACGCATCCACAAAGAAAGGCAACCGACCTTCCTACATCCGCGCTGCCAAGCCGGATATCGCCATTCCGCGGTACGAATCTTTCTGCCACACGCTTGCCACAGCGCTGGGAAAACCTGTCGGCACCGGCGAATTTGGCGCCGATATGAAGGTGGAACTGCTCAATGACGGACCGGTAACCATCTGGATAGACAGTAAAAACAAGGAGTAACATGAGCGCCATTTACCTCTCTTCCGCCTACCTCGCGCCGATAGAATACTACTGCAAGCTATTGGCGTACGACCATGTGTACATAGAGCAATACGACCACTACATAAAGCAAACCTATCGCAATCGTTGCGTGATTGCGGCGCCCGACGGAGCACTCGCGCTCACCGTTCCTGTCGTGAAACCCGATACACCCACCCCCAAATGCCTGATGCGCGATATTCGCATCTCCGACCACGGGAATTGGCGCCATCTGCACTGGAACGCCCTCGTTTCGGCATACAACCACACGCCGTTTTTCGAGTACTACATGGACGACTTTCGCCCCTTTTACGAGCAGAAATACACGTTTTTAATCGATTTCAATGAAGCGCTGTGTCGGCTGGTTTGCGAGCTGATGGACATCAGTCCGAAGCTGTCGCGCACAACGGCATACAAAACGACCTTCACCGAAGGGGAGGAAGACTGGCGCGATGCCATTCGCCCCAAACAGGCTTCGGCGCCGAAGCATCCATCTGCCCCGGAGCATACCGCCCCATTCATCGCCCGCCCCTACTACCAAGTCTTTCAGGAGCGATTAGGCTTCCTGCCCAATCTGAGCATCGTCGACCTGCTGTTCAACCTCGGTCCGGAGAGTCCACTGATGCTTACAGAGCGGTGACATCACCCGAGACCGGCTACTCCGGTCGATTACACAAAAAAATCGGCATCGCGACGATAAGTCGCGGTGCCGATTGCTTTCAGGATGATGCGCCATCCTTCACACGAT
>JAISGR010000035.1 GCA_031262995.1 Prevotellaceae bacterium
TTGGAGGGGAGGATGATTACCAGTTGGCTACGGTCGAGTTGAATATCTGTTCGGTGATGTCTTTCACCATCAGGTTGATCAGTTCGTCCTGCACCTCAGTGAGCAGTTGCGTGGCTTCGAAGAGCTGCGAGGCGGTGAAGGCTTTCTCGAAGTCCTCGTTGTGGTTGGTGTTGTTTACGTAGCGCACGTTGACGGTCATTGTCACCTTGACCTTCGATGCCATTCCGCTGGCATCCACCGATTCGTTGTACTGGTTATAGCCGGTAATCTCTCCGTCTATTTCGAGGTCGGCGTTGGCGCTTACCTGCTTCAGCTTGGTTTGGCGGGTAAACAGGTCTTTCAGCGCTTGGTTGAACGTCGGCGCCATGGGTGCATATACATACTCCGCCCGATTCTGGAACTCGGTGATGGAGATGGTTTTCACCTTATTATAATCGATGGAGCTGATGGGGGCGAATCCCATTGAGACGCTGCACGAGTTTACTGCTGCGCACAGCACGGATAGCAGTGCGATGGCTGCTGTTTTCTTATTCCAAATCATATTCTTTTATCTTTCGGTAGAGGGTACGCTCGGAGATTCTCAGGTCTTTGGCTGCATCCTTGCGTTTGCCGTGATGTTTCTCCAATGCCTTGCGGATGAGGCTTTTCTCTGCATCGTCTATGGCGAGCGTCTCTTCCACATACTCTTCGGTGTCTTGAATGTCGTCGTCTACCTGATGTATGGATTTCACGGAGGGTTGGATGATGGTCGGCACGCCGGTGGCAACGGGCGGAACCACCGCAGCGGAGGGGGGGCGCTCGTTCATAATCTCGTGTACCAGTTTCTTGAGTTCGGTGACGTCCTGTCTCATGTCGAACAGCACCTGATAGAGGATTTCGCGTTCGCTCTCAAAGCTTTTCGATTCCTTGATGCCGAAGAGCGCCGGCAGTCGCTGTCTTTCCTGGGCGGGCAGGTAATGGTTCAGGATGGAGGCGTTTATCTCCCGATTGGTTTCGATAATCGAGATTTGTTCGGTGATGTTCTTGAGTTGGCGTACGTTGCCCGGCCAGTAATAAGCCTGCAGGAGTTGTCGCGCATCTTCGGTGAGTTGGATGGCAGGCATGCGGTACTTCTCGGCAAAGTCGGAAGCAAATTTGCGAAACAGCAGCACAACATCCTCGCCCCGTTCGCGCAGGGGGGGGATTTGTATGGGAACGGTGTTGAGTCGATAGAAGAGGTCTTCGCGAAAGCGTCCGGAAGCGATGGCTTGCGACAGGTTGACGTTGGTTGCGGCGACGATGCGCACGTTGGTTTTCTCTACCTTCGACGAGCCGACTTTGATAAACTCTCCGCTTTCCAGTACGCGCAGCAGTCGTGCCTGGGTGGGCAGGGGCAGTTCGCCTACTTCATCCAGAAAGATGGTACCGCCGTCGGCTTCACCGAAATAACCTTTCCGTTCGCCGATGGCGCCGGTAAAGGCGCCCTTTTCGTGTCCGAACAGTTCGGAGTCGATGGTACCTTCGGGGATGGCGCCACAGTTCACGGCGATGTATTGCCCGTGTTTGCGCCGGCTGTATTGGTGGATAATCTGCGGAAAGCTCTCTTTGCCCACGCCGCTCTCTCCGGTAATCAGCACGGACAAGTCGGTCGGCGCCACTTGCATGGCGATGTCGATGGCGCGTGCCAGCGTTTCGTTGTTACCGATGATGCCGAATCGGTTCTTTACCTGTTGAATTTCCGGTTTAATCATACTGCTTACGGATCTCTGTTACAACGTCTCTTCCGGCGTATCCAGTTTCAGCTTGTCACTGTCGTCGCGTTTGTCGTAATACTGTTTCTTCAGGGGATTTGTCCGTGCCTCTTTGTCGTTCTTGCGGCGGCGGTAGATGTCGATGGCGGTATATACAGCCTGTCTGAACGAGTTCTCGTCGGCAATGCCTTTGCCGGCAATGTCATAAGCGGTGCCGTGTGCAGGGGAGGTGCGTATGACGGGCAATCCGGCGGTGTAGTTCACGCCGTCTTCCATCGCCAGCGCCTTGAAGGGCGCCAGTCCCTGGTCGTGATACATGGCGAGTATGCCGTCGAAGTGCGTATAGTTGCCCGTTCCCATCAATCCGTCGGCAGGGTAGGGACCGTAGCACAGCATGCCTTGTTTGGCAGCCTCTTTCATGGCGGGAATGATGATGTCACTCTCTTCGGTGCCCAGCAATCCGTTGTCGCCGGCGTGCGGGTTGAGCGAGAGCACTGCGATACGGGGCGCTCCGATGGCAAAATCCTGTCGCAAAGAGTGGTGGAAGACGGAGAGCTTTTCGACGATCAGCTCCTTGGTGATGGTGGAGGCTATCTGTCCCACGGGGATGTGTCCGGTGACCAAGGCTACGCGAAAGTCATCCTTCATCAATATCATCAGCGCTTTGTTGCCGTTGCCCAATCGCTCTTCGATGTATTCGGTGTGACCCGGGAAGTTGAAGTGCTCCGACTGGATGGTGTGCTTGTTGATGGGGGCGGTAACCAGCACGTCGAACAGTCCCTGCCGGTACTCTTCCACTGCGCGTTCCAGGGCGCTCACTGCGGCTTTGCCCACTTCGGGGTCGGCTTTTCCGTACTCCACCTTCACTTCGTCGTCGGTACAGCTGATGACGCTCAGTCGGTTGTGTCCGGCGTCCGAAGCCGAGTTGATGATGCTGAAATTGGTCGGCAGGTCGAGCGACTTGCGGTAATAGGCAGCTATTTTGGGAGAGCCGTATATGATGGGCGTACACAGCTCCAGCATGGTCGGTTCGGAGAAGGTCTTCAGGATAACCTCATAGCTTACTCCGTTGATGTCTCCCTGTGTGATGCCTACTTTAATTCTATTGTTTTCCATATTTGTTTGATGTGGATAATGTCAGTTAGGGGTGATGACTACCTCCGGCAGTTCGGTACCCTTTTGCAGCTCGCCGGGCAGACGCAATGTATAGAGCGATGCTTCCATGCGTCTGACGAGGTTGCGTTTCAATTTATCGGGTGAGTAGATGAATATCTCGTCCACGATGATGCGTTGATTGGGTCTGTCCAATCGCATGTGCGACACGTACGGACCTCCCATCATGTCGCCCTTGACACGCCACAGCCCGCGCATTTCGAGTGCATACTCTCCCCGGATGGAGATGGGGCGCACGTCCGACAGGAGCGAATCGGTCGTCATGTAGCTGTCGGGATAGGAGCCGGGTATGTTGGCTTTCATCACGGAGTCGCGGACATGTACGAAATAGGCTTTGGTGAAGGTATTCTTGTCGGTGTACGGAAACGAGTAGATGACGAAGTTCTCATCGCCGGTAGCCGCGTTGGTGCCTGCCCAGAAGAAGTGCTCTCCCTGTTTGGACGATGCCAGCTCGCCGGGCACCCACACGTCGCAATCGAACAGGCTCTTCACCTTCGTGGCTACGTAGTCGTTGTGTGTCTGTTCCAGCAGGGCGATTTGCCGGTTCATCTCAGCCCGGGTGAAGAAGTTGATGATGTTCTGCTTCTGCTCGGTGACATATTGCTCGAACGAGGCTTCGTCGGGCGCTTTGATGGTGAGCACCATTTGGGGCGCTGCGTAGGGGTCTTTCTCGTAGGTCATTTTGGGGGCGGAGTAGATGTTTTGCACATCCACAACGATGATATTGCGTACAATCTTCAGCGGGCCGTTGTAGTTGTCGGGTGCGGTGTACATGATGCGGAACGAGCGCTCTGCCTGCGGCAGTCCGGGCACGTCGGTGTCCAAGACGTTGAATAGCGCCCTGCCTGCGGGACGTTCCCACAAACCGTGGTCTACCACGACCAGCAACTCGTAGGGGCGTCCGCTCGAAGTGGGTTCGAATGCGCCCTTCTTATTGCCCCCCTTGCATGCAACGAGCGACAGCGCCACCAGCGTGAGCGCAATAAAGAATAAGTGATTTCTCATAACCGTGTTAATTTATATTTTCGACAAAGCTACGAACAATGCCGTGATTAGCCACGCGAAAGTTAATAATTTATGCTAAATAGTTGTTTTTCTCTTCCTGTCGGGCGGTGGAGAGCATGCCGCAGGCTGCAAAGATATCCTCTCCGCGTGAGGCTCTCAGGGTGGTGAACAATCCGTGTGCGGTGAGGTAGTCCCGCAATTGTATCATGTTTTCGGTGTCGGCGCCCTGCAGATCCACGCCAGGGATGGCATGAAAGCGAATCAGATTGACGCGGCAATCCATCCCGCGGAGCAGCCTGAGCAGCTCTTTCATGTAGGGGAGCGAGTCGTTGATGCCTTTGAACACGATGTATTCGAAGGAGAGGCGGCGTTGCTTGCTGAAGTCGTACCGGCGCAGCAGGTCTACCACCTCGGCGATGGGGAAAGCCCCTTCGGCAGGCATCAGGCTGAGCCGTTGGGCATGTACGGGCGAGTGCAGGCTGATGGCGAGGTGGCAATCCGAGCTTTCGATGAAGCGTTGCAGCCCTTTGCGCAACCCCACGGTGGAGAGGGTGATGCGCTTGGGACTCCATCCGTAGCCGTAGGAGGCGGTGAGGATGTCGAGTGCTTTGAGCACTTCGTCGAGGTTGTCGAGCGGTTCGCCCATGCCCATGAACACGATGTTGGTGAGGCGGTCGCGTTCGGGCAGCGAGTGGATTTGGTTGATGATTTCGCCGGCGGTGAGGTGGGCGGTGAATCCCTGCTTGCCGGTCATGCAAAAGCGGCAGTTCATCTTGCATCCCACCTGGGAGGAGACGCACAGGGTGGCGCGGTCGGCGTCGGGGATGTAGACGGCTTCCACAAAATGGCTGTCGGCAGTGCGGTAGAGGTATTTCACCGTGCCGTCGGCAGCGCGCATCTCCTCCTGCGGGGGAGTGGCGCCCACTTGGCACACCGCTTTGAGCAGGTTGCGGTGTTTGAGTGAGAGGTTGGTCATCTCGTCGATGTCTGTCACCCGCTTGTTGTAGAGCCATGAGGCTATCTGTCCGGCGGCGAAGGAGGGCATGTCGAGCCGTTTCACCAGTTCGCGCAGTTCCGGCAGCGTTTGCCCCAAGAGTATTTGCTGGGTCATGGTTGTTAAATATTGATTTTGACGGGGCAAAGATAGTGGCTTTTCCCCATTTCGTGCAGCGGGACGGATGAATATGGCAATCAAACCCGATATATGGGGGATTACTCGCAGCCGGACGTCGCAACCTGCGCGAGCCTAATCACGCAACCTGCGCGAGCCTAATCACGCAACTTGCTCAAGCCTAATAGAGCAACTTGCTCAAGCCTAATAGAGCAACCTGCTCAAGCCTAATAGAGCAACCTGCTCAAGCCTAATAGAGCAACCTGCTCAAGCCTAATAGAGCAACCTGCTCAAGCCTAATAGAGCAAGGGGCGTTTCCGCTCCACCTTCCAGTCGGTGATGCCGCGGGTCTGTCTCATAGGGTACGGCGTAGTGCTGCCCGTCTCAAAGGTTTTGAGATAGCCGTCTCGAAGGTTTTGAGATAGCCGTCTCAAAGGTTTATGATTGAGGGTGTGCCGTTTCGACACACCCTCAATAAGTTACTTGCTCGTATTATATTTGGTGACAGGGGGTTACCATCCCATCACCACGCTGTTCTCTGCATTTGTCGAGATTTTCTCTGTTCTGACCTTGATGCGTCCGCTGCGGTCGTTCTTGTCGAAGAACCAGCCGCTTTTGCCCGACAGGTAGTCGGCTTCGGAGAGTGGGGTCAGCGCTTTGCCGTTCAGCTTGATGGTTGCGGGGGCACTGTCGGCACGTACATCCAGCAGATAAGTACGTGTGGCGTAACGTCCTTTGAAGTCGCCTTGGGCTTTGCCGATGTGGAGCGTCACGGCACCGCTTCGGGCATCTTTCTTCAGCGAGATGCGCGTTTCGGCACATTCGCCTTTCTTGTAGTCACGTGTCAGACCGTCGTCTTCGTAGAGCGTGAAGGAGGAGTTGCCGCCGGGATAGAGTTCGAGTGTCAGCACGTCGGTGGGTTTCTCGCCCACGTAGTTCATGTCGGGATACATTGGGATGATGGCGCCGCCGCGTACAAATACGGGGCAGATGTCTAAGCGGGCGGTGTACTTGTCGAGCCACTTGCCGCTCTCATCCATCTTCGCGCCGCTCCAGTAGTCGTACCATTCGCCTTCGGGGAAGTAGATGTGCTCGCGTGTGTTGCCGCGTTTGTAGACGGGGGCTACCAGCAGCCACTCGCCGCTCATGAACTGATACTGGGTGGAGTTGCTGTACGTGGTGGTGTCGTTGGGGAACTCGAGCATCATGGCGCGCGACATGGGCACGCCGGTGACGTGTGCCTCGTGGCAGTAGCTGTACTGATAGGGCATGAGGCGCATCTTCAGCTTCAGGTAGTTGCGGTTGATCTCCTCGTAGGGGTGTCCGTAGAGCCAGGGTTGACGGTCTACTTCCGCCCAGCCGCTCATGACCATGAAGATGGGGGTGAAGACCTTCCACTGCAAGTCGCGGGTGTAGGTGCGTGCCGAGCCGCCGAAGATGCCGTCGACATCACTGGTGGCAGCGTTGAAGCCCGACAGTCCGGCGCCGCTCACGGTGGGGATGTGGTAGCGGATGTAGTCCCAGTCGGCGCTCTGGTCGCCGCTCCAGATGGTAGAGTAGCGTTGTGTGCCTGCCCATCCGCATACCGACCACACGAAGCCGCGTTCGTTGGTGTTGTTCTCGATGCCTTCGAAAGCCGACTTGCAACCGTTCAGGGCAAAGTCGTAGCCCGAGCCTACCCATGCCACGTCGAGCTTGCAGAGGCGGGTGCCGCACGTGCCCACTTCGTAGGCAATCTTGTCGACGCCGTTCTCTGTCCACAAACCGGTGTGGAAGCCGCGTTTACTCAGCTCTTTGACCACGGAATCGAGCTGTGTGTAGCCGCAGCCGTAGCCGTCGTTGGGCAGAATCCAGCCGCGCGGCATGTCGTGCTTGACATATTCGTCGGCTATCTGCGTAATCACGTCGGGGGTGGATTGCTTCCAGTTTACGCGCTGCTCGGGTTTGTTGTAGCAGTCGGCATCGCCCATGGTGAGCATCCACATCGCGGGCATGAAAGGCTTGCCGGTGATGTCGGTATATTCATTCAGCACCTGCTTCAGGTCGGGACCGTAGAAGTAGAAGGCATCGAAGCGGTTCTCGTTGTGTGCCAGGCGGGCGGTGTATTCGGTCATGCGGTAGCCGTCGTATGACTTGTCGCTCTCGCGGGTGCCGTTGAAGGCGTATTTGCCGCGTGCAAAGGTGTTGCGGAAGACGCCGTAGCCGCGACTTGACATGTAGAACGGAGCGGGATTGGAGGCTTCTCCCTCTTTCCAGCCCGTCACGGAGATGTTGAGTTCCTTGCCGGCATGTGCAAAGCTGCCCTGCTGCATACCGCCGCCGTAGAACTGCTCGTCGCTGCTGCGCCGGATGGTCTGGTAGGTTTGCAAGCCGAAGGTCAGCGGGGCTGCCTCTTCGAAGAGCACGCGCTTGTTGTCCCTCTCGTAGAGGGCGATGCGGATGGGGTTCTTATAGACCCGCACCACGCACTTGGCGGTAGTGAACTTGTAGTAGTCGCCGTTGTTGGATGCCGACACGTGCGGGTTCTTCACGCCGTAGTCCACTACGATGGCGTTACCGGCAGGGTTGGTGTATTCTCCTTCGGGAGCCAGCCAGAGGCGGAAGATGTCGTCGCGGTAGAATATCAGTTTCAGCTTGGAGTAGCCCGAGGTAAATTCATACTCGTTGCTGCTCAGCTTTTGGAACTTGTCGACCTTGCCGAGCACCATCTTTTCGGCGTAGAGCGTGCTGTGCAGCGTGTTGTTGTCGGTGCGTTGGTCTTTGCCGTACGACAAGGTGAAGTCAATCTTGCACGACCCCATGCCTTCCATGTCGACGGCAGGCAGTGACACTTCGCGTTCTCCGGCTTTTGCCAGCGGTTGGTCGGATGCCTTGACTACGCTTTCCACGCTTTTGCCGTTGCCCAGGGTGGCGCGCAGGGTGAAGTCCTCGTCGACGGCTTGCGAGCCGACATTCTTGACGGTTACCTTCAGCACCTCTTCCTTGCCGAAGTGATTGCCCTGTTCCTTGTGCGAGGTGAGGCGGTCGATGGCGAGGTCGTGCTGATGCGGTTCCGTCAGTTCAATGTCGTCTACCATCCAGTACCACGAGAAGATGTCGCGCCAGAAGAAGCGCAGGTAGACCGTTTGCTGTCCGGCAGCTACGTCGGAGATATTGATCTCCTCTTTGAGGGGCGTGTGTATCTGTGTGGCAGCGGGGATGTGCTCCATCATGTTGTACTCCTTCCAGGTGGTTCCGTCGTTACTCACGCCGACCCACAAGCCGGCACGTTTACCGCGGAACCAGCTGTTCCAGCGGAATACGTGCTGGAACTTCAAGATGACATCCTGCTTTGTGGAGCAGTCGATGGGAGCTGTTTGGAAATAGGCATTGGGGTACTCCTTGCGCTGGTTCCACTTGGTTACCTCTTCGCCGGTAATGACGCCCGGGCGATACTGTATGTGGTAACCGCGACTGGCGGAGGCGATGGGCGGCGCCTGCTGTTCGAACTGAAACGAGCCGGGATAGGGCTGGTCGGTCACCATCCATTCGCATTTGGCACTTTGGGTCGAATCGACCAATATCCATCCGTCGGGCAACTTGCCGGCGGAGAAATCTTCTTTCCAGAAACTCTTCTGTTGAGCAACCGCACCGGTTGCAAGCCCGAAGAGCAGGGCGGTAATCATGAGCTTTCGCATGTGATAAATGAGGTTTTGTGATAATTAATGATATATATAAATGAAATGTGTTTAGTGGGGACGGAGGTGGAGGGTAATCAGCTTAACACCTTCTTGATGCGGATCAGTTCTTCTTCGGTAAAGGATGTATGCTCACAGGCTCTCAGGTTGTCTGCCAGTTGAATCACGGAACTGGTGCCGACAATGACCGATGTCACCTGATCGTCTTTGAGTATCCATGCCAGCGCCATCTCTGCCAAGCTTTGTCCGCGTTGCAGGGCAATGACATTCAGGGCGGTAATCTTGGCAATCATATCATCGGTGAGTGCCTCCTGTTTCAGGAAGTGGTCGTGTGCCATGCGCGAATCTTCGGGGATGTGCCCGCTCAAGTATCGGTTGGTGAGCAACCCTTGTGCCAGCGGCGAGAACGCAATGAAACCGGTGCCGTTGTGGTGTGCCTGCTTGAGGGTGCCCTCTTCCTCTGCTTCGCGGTTCAGCAGGTTGTAGCGTCCCTGATAGAGCAGGCAGTGTACGTTCTGGCGTTCGAGGTAGTTGTAGGCAAAGTCTGCCGCTTCCCGGGGATACTTGGAGATGCCCACATAGAGTGCCTTTCCTTGTCGTACTATATCTACCAATGCCTGAAGAGTCTCTTCCAGCGGGGTGTTGGGGTCGTAGCGGTGTGAGTAGAAGATGTCGACATATTCCAGGTGCATGCGTTTCAAGCTTTGGTCGATGCTGCTCATCAGGTGTTTGCGCGACCCCCATTCACCGTACGGCCCTTGCCACATATCATGTCCGGCTTTGGTGGAGATGAACAATTCGTCGCGGTAGGGTTTGAGCGACTTCTCCATAATATATCCGAAGGTTTCTTCTGCTGCCCCATAAGAGGGACCGTAATTGTTGGCGAGGTCGAAGTGTGTAATGCCGCTGTCGAATGCGTAGTGTATCATGGATTCTGCGTTGGAGAGGGGATTTACGTCGCCAAAGTTGTGCCACAAGCCCAATGATATCTCGGGCAGCAGGATGCCGCTTTTTCCGCAACGGCGATATTTCATACCGGCTGTGTAACGTCCGGCATCGGGTGAATAAACAGGATTCATCATAACTGTGTAATATATGGATAAATAAGATTTGCAGAATTAACGGCGTGCAAAGGTAATGGTTTCTGCTACAAAGTAAGCTTTTAGATAAAATAATATAAGTGAAAATTAGTGGCATACGCTATCTTTGTGCGGTAATTATATTAGTAAAACCCATGAAGAAAATACTTGCGTGTATGACTATAGGATTAACATTGACCGCTTGCAGCGGTAACGAAAAAGAGATTTATCGGGATGCGTCGGCTCCGGTGAAGGAGAGGGTCGAAGACCTGCTCGGACGCATGACCCTTGAAGAAAAGGTGGGGCAGATGAATCAGTTTGTGGGCATTGAACACATCAAAACCAATAGTGCCGTGATGACTGAGGACGAGTTGAAGAACAATACTGCCAACGCCTTCTATCCGGGCTTTACCTGTCACGATGTGGAAAAATGGACGGAGCAGGGACTTATCGGCTCGTTCCTGCACGTGCTCACCATCGAAGAAGCAAACTATCTGCAAAGGCTTGCGCTGAAGAGCCGCTTGCAAATCCCCATTCTATTCGGCATTGATGCCATTCACGGCAACGCCAATGCGCCCGACAATACGGTATATCCTACCAATATCAATCTGGCTTGCTCGTTCGACACGCTGATGGCGTATCGCATCGCCCGCGAGACTGCTCGTGAGATGCGTTCCATGAACATGCACTGGACATTCAATCCCAATGTTGATGTCGCTCGTGATGCCCGCTGGGGCAGGGTGGGAGAGACCTACGGCGAAGACCCGTATCTGGTATCGCAGCTGGGAATGCAGAGTGTAAAGGGTTATCAGGGCAACCTTGACAGTGAAAGCGATGTGCTGGCATGTCTCAAACACTTTGCGGCAGGCAGCGAACCGATTAACGGTACCAACGGTTCGCCTACCGACCTCTCCGAACGAACGCTACGCGAAGTGTTCTTTCCCTCGTTCGAAGCCGGTGTGGAAGCCGGCGCCATGTCGCTGATGACGGCACACCACGAGCTGAACGGCGTGCCCTGCCATAGCAACAAGTGGCTGATGGACGACATCCTGCGCAGCGAATGGAATTTCAAGGGCTTCATCGTGAGCGACTGGATGGATATAGAACACCTGTACGACCTGCATGCCACTGCCGAGAATCTGAAGGAGGCGTTCTATCAATCCATCATGGCAGGTATGGACATGCACATGCACGGCATCCACTGGAACGAGCTGGTGGCAGAGCTGGTCAGGGAGGGGCGTATTCCCGAAGGACGCATCGACGAATCGGTGCGCCGCATACTCGATATCAAGTTCCGCCTCGGACTGTTCGAGCATCCGCTGGCAGACGAAGCCGAAACCATGAAGATTCGCCTCTCCGACGAGCATCGTGCCACCGCTCTCGAAGCTGCCCGCAACGGCATCGTACTGTTGAAGAACAGTGGGGTGCTGCCGCTCAGTAGCTCTACATATAAAAAGGTGTTGGTGACGGGCATCAATGCCGACGACCAGAATATACTGGGCGATTGGAGTGCCCCTGAAAAGCCCGAGAACGTAACTACCATTCTCGAAGGATTGCGCGCTGTGGCACCTGATGTACAGTTCGACTTTGTCGATCAGGGATGGGATCCGTGCAACATGGATCCCGGGCAGGTGGCAGTGGCTGCCGACCGCGCCCGCACTGCCGACCTGAACATTGTCGTTGCCGGCGAATACATGATGCGCTTCCGCTGGAACCGGCGCACCGACGGCGAAGATACCGACCGTTCAGACCTTGACCTCGTAGGCTTACAGAACGAACTGATAGAGAAAGTGGCAGCTTCGGGCAAACCCACTATCTTGGTATTGGTGAATGGACGACCGCTGGGCGTGCAATGGGCTGCCGGGCACCTGGATGCTATCATCGAAGCATGGGCGCCGGGCATGTATGGCGGACAGGCGGTAGCGGAGATACTCTACGGAAAGGTCAACCCTTCAGCCAAACTTGCCATTACTATTCCGCGCAGTGTAGGGCAGTTGCAGATGATTTATAACCACAAACCTTCGCAATACTTCCATCCGTATGCTGCCGGACAACCCGGTACGCCACTCTATCCGTTTGGCTACGGATTGTCGTACACCACTTATCAATACAGCAACCTGACGTTGGCGCAGAAAGAGATTGCCCGCGACGGCTCCGTAGACGTGAGTGTGCAGGTGACCAATACCGGCAATCGCGACGGCGTGGAGATCGTGCAGCTCTATATCCGAGACCGCTTCAGCAGTGTTACCCGTCCGGTAAAGGAACTGAAGGACTTTGCCCGCGTGCCGCTGAAAGCCGGCGAAAGCAAAGTGGTTAACTTCCGTGTCACCCCCGACAAGCTGGCATTCTACGATCAAAACATGAATAAAATAGTCGAACCGGGCGAATTTATCGTCATGGCAGGCGCCTCTTCCGACGACAGTCAATTGCTCAAAGAGAGCTTCCGTGTTGTTCCATGATAGATGGGTTGACGGATTAATGGATGGGCGGATTGCCCAAAGGCATCCGACAGAGACCGGGAAGCAAAGAAGAGACCGGGAAGCAAAGAAATGTGAGCCGGTCAAAATATTTTTTTCTAATGTTTTGGTAGTTTGAAAATAGGCACTACTTTTGCAGCGCTTTTGAAAAGGAAGTGTACGGGCGTTTATCTCAGCTGGTTCAGAGCATCTGCCTTACAAGCAGAGGGTCGGGGGTTCGAATCCCTCAACACCCACAATCTTTTAGAGATACTCAAGTTTTAGAGATTTAGGACGGAAGAAGCAGCTGCGTAAGTAGTTGCTTCTTTTGTGTATATAATGTTT
>JAISGR010000144.1 GCA_031262995.1 Prevotellaceae bacterium
GGCGCTCACCGTGCGGTAGAAGCGGCGGTCGGTGCCGTCGGGGCGGAAGAGCAGCAGGTCGACGGTGGAGACGGCGTTCTCGTCGGCAACGCTCAGGCTGCGGGTGACGGCGGAGATGGAGCTGTCGTCGACGGAGAAGGTGAAGGCAACCTGTCGGTCGGTATCGCCGGTCAGGGACGGGTCGCGGGATTCTGTGTCTGTGCAGGCACTCAGGGAGAGCAGTGCTGCCAGGCAGGTGCTTCCTACAAGGGAGATACTGGGGGATAAAGTTCTCAATTTCATAAGGGTAAATATGTTGAATCATGTGTTGGTGAAGGTGTGTTGCTTTTGCTCATCTCCCCCAGGGTAGGGGAGCGCATCCCTCAGTTGAAGATAGTACGACTTGTGAGATATCCCCGGCTGAGCGTTGCTTCACGTTGTGATACAATCTCAGCCGGAGATAACTCGACATTTATACCATTTCAGCGTTGGAGATGCGGTTAGTCGTCAAAGCCGGCTTTGACATTCTCTACGTTCCACTGCATCGCGGTGACGCTGACCGAAACGGTGACGGATGACTCGTTGGGTATCGGGGCGAGGTTGTTGTCGGTGAAGCTCAGGTCGGCGATTTTGTAGATCTTGCCTTGGGTAAAGGTTACTTCGGCATTGGTGGAGCTGTCGAGGAACTTCTTCACGGTGAGGTAGCGTGTCTCGCCGCTGTAGGCGCTGCCCCCGGAATAGGTCATGGCGCTCAGGCGGATGATGATGCGCGGGTTGTTGGCGGCGGTGTTCGATGCCAGCGTCAGCGTGTTGTAAGCCCATACCTTGCTGCTTGCGGGTGTCACTGCCAGCGGTGTACCGGCGGCGGCGATCGGCGTGCTGTTCCAGTCGTACAGGATGCCGGCGGCTGCGGTGAGGTAAGGCGAGACGTTGTCGGTGTACTTCAGGTCGGCGGCGGCGTTGTCGGCTACGGTCTCGCTGAAGAGGTAAGCGTTAGATGTTCCGTCCACTCCCATGGTGGGGTAGTAGTGGTCGAGGAAGATACCGTCGACCTTCCATGCGGTGAGGTAGCTGCCCGAGTAGCTGATCTTGCCGATCTCGATGCGCGAGTCGATGGCTTTGAGGGCAACGGTGGCAGTGATGCTACCTTCGCTCTTCGTTACGTTGGCGCTGCCGTAGAGGGTTGCCTTGGTCGCGTCAGCCTGCGTGGCAATGGCAATGGAGGTGGCGTTGACCGATGCGATGGTGGCATTGACTGCCGGCGCGGTACTCAGGACACCGGAGGGCAGGTTACCGATGATGTAGACCTTGTCGGCGTGGGCAGAGACCTTGTTGATGGTCATGCTGGAGGCAATCTGCACCTTGGTGCCCGCAGCGATGTCGGCTGCGGCGGGGGCGTCGGCTATCAGCTGGGTGACCTTCGCGATCAGCCCGGTGTTCGAGTTAACGAAGAGGGCATAGCCTGCGGTAAGGGAAACGGTGGTTTGTGCTTCGACACCGGCTTCGACGGCGCGGGTGAATCCCTCATCTACGAATTTCAGGTTGACTGTCTCGTCAGCTGCCTGTCCGGCATTTTCTAACGATTCGCTAACACAAGCGGTGAATCCCGCTACCATAAATGCTGCCAAAGCAGCGTTTACAAACAATTTTCTCATAATGTTTCGTGCTTTTAATTTGTTAATTAATAAGTTGGTTGATAAAAATGACTGCCGCCCCCTGCTCGGCAAGGAACAGCAGTATAGGGTTGTTTTCGACAAGTGGTGTGATGTCTTAAAAAGAAACTCGCCGCCGGAGAGAGTCCGCTCACGCTGCATACCCCCGTCCGGCTGGGGAAAGGGACATTTGATATGAAAGACGATGAAAGCGGGGCTGTGGCGGAGCCGGCTACTCTCCGTGCGGCGAGTGGTTAGAATCGGTAGCCAAGTCGAATGAACACATCAGTTAGATAGATGCCGCTGCCGGGTGTGCGGTAGTCGTACCAGTTCTCGGCAGGGTTTTCGTGCGTGTAATGCTTCACGCTGGAGTGTCGGTATCCGCCTGCCGCACCGGCTTCGAGCACCCAGTGACGGGCAAGGGGCAGGGTGTAGCCCAGTGACAAACCGCCTTCCTGGTAGTAGCCGGTGTCGTTGTAACGCGGTCCGCTGGTTGCGTCGTCGGGGTGGGGCTTGCGGAAGTTGTAGTCGCCTACCCGGGCATAGACACCGAGGTAGAGTCCGCCGTAGTGCCGGTCGGGCAGGAGTCGGTATCGTCCTTCAAGGGTATAGGCAGTGACGTGCCAAACGTCGTACCCTCGGGCGTGAGAGAATTTTTCGTAGAGCGCACTGAAGGCAGCCGACCAGCGACGATTGAAGAGATACTCTAATTCGAGGTTGGGCATGGGCGTGCGGTAAGCAGGCTCTGGAGAGACGCCGGCGAGGGCGAGCAAGTTGCTCTTTACAACGACGTAAGGACGACGAACACTATGTGATTTTACGAAGAGGGTGTCGTGGACAACGACCGTGTCGGGTTTCACGCGGACAAAGACGGTGTCGGGCTTGAGCGGCGCGGTGGCAACCGTCTGTGCCGACTTGAGCGCTTCGACCGTTATCTCCTGAATGGGCTTGCGCATCTTGTCGAGCATCTCTTGCAGGATGGTGCGGATGCGGTCGGGGGAGTTCTCGAAGTCGGGCAAGGTGACCGGCATGCGCTGGATGGAGGGGTCGGCAAGGAAGCGGGCAGCATCGCGCGGTGTGAGCAATGCCCGGGCAACGATGCTGTCGGTGGTTCGCTCGGAAGGGTTGTAGTTCAACTGCGCGTCGATGGATTTGCGAATGTCGTAGATGATGGTGATGAAGGCGCGTCGCTGATAAGGGAAGATGTTCAGCTTGAGCCAGCGGTAGGCTTTCCCGCCGTCGTACCGCATGAGTGCCGTCTCGCGTCCGGCATTGACAGGCACCTGACGGATGATGTCGAGCACGTTGTCGCGGTCGGGAAACACGGTGAGCGGCAGGCGGCTGATGCAGGAAACCAAGCCGTCCCAGTCTTCGCCGATGGAAGAGACCTCGACGGGCAGGCGGCTGGAGAGTTCGTAGCGGCGGTTGAGGAAGTCGCGCAGAAACAGGGCACGGCGGTGGGAGAGCGCTTCGTTGACCGCTGCGGAACCGTCGATGCTGGCAGTGCCGAGCAGGGTGGCACGGTCGAAGCGGAGCAGCGTATCCTTGAGGTTGCTCTCAAAGAAGGCGTCCAAGCGGCGCGTCTGTGCGGCGTCGTTGCCGATGCTGTTGTTGGTGGAGGAAGAAGGAGGGAAGTAGCAAAGATAACCTACGGCTACCCGTCCGTGACGAAGTACATCCATGTAAATGGAATCGCGCATGTTGCCGACCAGTGTGCCGGCAGCCTGTGTGGTGTTGAATACACCGACGGTGCACAAAAGTGCAGTGAGAATGAAACTTTTAGCGTTCATTGTGTCCGTTATTAGTAGTGTTTTAAACTTGTGCTCTTCAAAAAGTCTACAAAATGCTATTTTGTGTCCGGCTTTTATCGAGTATCTTATTTTGTTGGCGCAAAGGTACGCTGCGTACAATAACCTCGCAACAATAATCAACTAACAGCCGTATTTACATTCCCATTTTTTGCTTTTTTATATTAGACAGCCAACAAAACAGTGTGAATATGCAACTATTCCGGGCAACTGCGAATCGGACGGATAACGGGCAGATAACGAGAAAAAGGGCAATACGCAGTGTATTCCATCGGATGTTACTTATATTTGCGGCGTTATAGTAAAGATTAAACCGCAACGAAACAATCTATGAGTAAGTTTATCAATCCATTAACCGATTACGGATGGAAGTTGCTTTTCGGGAAAGAGGCAAACAAGGCTGTGCTTATCGGTCTGCTGAACGACATTCTGGAAGGCGAAAAAGTGATAGAAGACCTGGTCTTTCTCGACAAGGAGCAGCAACCCGAGATACGTGGAAGGCGCATGTTTGTGTACGACATCTATTGTCGAACCAACACCGGCGAGCATATCATCGTCGAGATGCAGAAAGACTCTCAGCCGTTCTTCAAGGATCGCGCCTTGTTCTATACAGCTGCCGCAATTATCAATCAGGGTCGTCCCGGTGACGACTGGCAGTACAAGATTGACGCCGTTTACGGTGTGTTCTTTCTCAATTTCCGGTTGCCGGATAGCCGCAATGAGGTACGAACCAATGTTATCTTGGCTAATCGCGACACCGGCGAGATGTTTAACGACAAGTTTCGGCAGATATTCATCTCTCTTCCGAACTTCAAGCTACAAGAAGATGAATGCAAAACCAATTTCCAACGTTGGATATATGTACTGAAGAATATGGAAACACTCAATCAAGTGCCTTTTACGGATGACATTGCCGTGATGCGCGAGCTGAAGGAGATCATCTCCGTTGCTTCGATGGATCCCGAGAAGTATGACCTGTATCAAGCCAGCCTCAAGGCTTATCGGGACAATCTGGCGGTGATAACGTACAAGGTTCAGGAAGGAAGAGCGGAAGGAATTGCGGAAGGAATGGCAAAGGAGCGAAAGCGGAGCGAAGCCAGAATAAAGGCAGCCGAGGTTAAACAAGCCAAAGCCCAAGCAGAAAAGGTGCAACTCGAAACCCAACTCCTCAATACCGCCGGACGACTGAAAGCGTCGGGTTTTTCGATAGCCGACATCATGCAACTCACCGGTTTGTCGCGTGAAACGATTGAGCAATTGTAGCGGAGGCTGCAATGCTCAGAATAATCTACTCCAGCCGGATGTGCCGGCTGGAGATGCTTGAATACCTATCCTTTTTAATTGATTCTGTCATAAGCCCTGTCGATGACATCGGTCAGCTTGTCGTAGAGCTTTTCCATCTCTTTCTCGGAGATGTATCCTTGCTTTCTCCATTGGTCGAGGATGGGGTTGGCGATGTAGAACACGTCGTTCTCGGCAGGTTCCAACAATTGCATATAGCCAGTGTGCCGGGGGGTGTACAACCGCTCCCATTCGAAGTAGCGTTCACTGCCCATCCCTTGCCGATAAGAGAACACCTTGTCGGCAAGTTGCAGGGAGCGGTGTGCAAGGGGGGCGGTGTGCAGTCGGGTGTCATAGCCAATCAATGCAGGGAGCGCCTGTTCCGCTCCTTTCAGCCAGACGGGCATGGCGATGCCGGTGGGTGGATAGCCCAGGATTGTCCATGCTGTGGTCAGTTCGGGTTTCTCGCCGGGCTTTACTCCCTGAATTACCACCGAGGAGGCAGTGCTTCGGCGCGGAATAAAATCCTGATCGATGAACCAGCCGTTGGTCTTCGGGCGGTTGTAATCGCCACTTTTCAGGTCGATACCCAGCAGCGGATGGGCGAAGCATCGGGAGAGGTCGCCGAAGATGCGTGCCGGTGTGACGGCGTGTGCTTGTGCCATGGGCAGCATCAGCTTATCGGCTTGCATGAAGCGTACGTAGCCGCCGCCTGTGTCTTTCTTTCCGGTGAAGGAGTAGTTGGTACGGAGGATGTATCCTTCGGGAGCATCGACGGGGTTGTTGGCATCGAACAGGGTGTACCGGGTATAATCCACCTCGAACAGGGCAGCTCCGCCCTGCGCATCAATCACGCCGATGTTGGCTTCGATGCCGCTGGGTTTGGCAAGGGTGTCGAGGAAGTGTCGGAAGTCATCGACGGTGGCGCATATCTCCAGCGCCCGCCGCAGGATGCGACCGTTGGCTTCGCCGCGCTCTTCGCCGGGTTTCACGTCGACAAGATTATATGTCTGGGTGTTCATGATGGCGAATCCGGCGGAGTTGGTACCTATCCATACCTCGTCGGGATGTTGTTCCACACTGTTCACAATGGCGATGAAGGAGTATCGTTCGCCGCGGAAGTAGCGCATATTGTTCTCGCGGAAGTCTGTGTCGCGGTGTTTCCACAGCAACGGTCTGCCGTCGGGGGTCGCTTTGCCCGAAACAACGGCGGCGGTGCACGCCTCTGCCGGAGCGGGGTGCAGCAATAGGAACGAGGCGATGAAGCTGCACAGAAGGAGGAGGGAGTGTTTCATGATGTCACAGTAAATGAATGCTTTAACGGTGACAAAGGTAATCATTAAGCAACGACAAGGTATAGGCGGAGCGATAAATACTTTATTTCTGCCTGATAAAGATATGGACAGGCGTGCCGTGCAACGTCCATTTCTCCCGCAGCTTGTTCTCGAGGAACCGCTTGTAAGGCTCTTTGACATACTGCGGCAGGTTGGCAAAGAAGACAAACGAGGGTATCTGCGTGTTGGGCAGTTGGGTGACATATTTTATCTTGATGTACTTACCCTTGATGGCAGGGGGCGGATAGGCTTCGATGAGCGGGAGCATCTCTTCGTTGAGGCGGGCGGTTGGGATGCGCAGGTGCCGGTTCTCGTACACGTTGCGTGCCTCCTCGAGAATCTTGAGTATGCGTTGCTTGGTGAGCGCCGAAGCGAAGATGACGGGGAAGTCGGTAAACGGGGCAAAGCGTTCGCGGATGGCATTCTCGAAGGTCTTGATCACTTTATTACTCTTGTCTTCCACCAAGTCCCACTTGTTGATGACCACTACCAATCCCTTGTTGTTGCGTTGTATCAGCGAGAAGATGTTCAAGTCCTGACTTTCGATGCCCCGCGTAGCGTCGAGCATGAGGATGCAGATGTCGGCGTTCTCGATGGCGCGGATGGAGCGTACCACGGAGTAATACTCCAGGTCTTCGTTTACTTTGTTCTTCTTGCGGATGCCGGCGGTGTCGACCAAATAGAAATCGAAACCGAACTTGTTGTATCGGGTATAGATGGAGTCGCGGGTGGTGCCTGCAATCTCGGTCACGATGTTGCGCTCTTCGCCGATAAAGGCGTTGATAAGCGACGATTTGCCCGCGTTGGGGCGTCCTACGACGGCGAAGCGCGGGATCTGCTCGTCGAGCATCTTGTCGGTATCTTTTTTGAAGGTAGCCACAATGGTATCCATCATGTCGCCCGTTCCGCTTCCGCTGACGGCAGAGATACAGATGGGGTCGCCCAGTCCGAGGCTGTAAAATTCGGGTGCGTTGTATTGCAGTTCGCCGGTATCGGTCTTGTTGGCAATGAGCAACACCGGTTTTTGGGCGCGTCGCAGGATGGCTGC
>JAISGR010000148.1 GCA_031262995.1 Prevotellaceae bacterium
CGCGCCGCTCACCATAGCCGTCGGGCTGGCCGTAGGCACGGCGCTCTCGCTCGTGGTGCTGCGCCGCGTGCTGGTGCGCCGCGGCGACCGCGTACATGCCCCGTCGGCCGCACGAGACACCGGACGGACGCACCCCTACACCTTCCGCCGGCACATCATCCGGCTGCTCCAGGCAGGTCGCCGGCAGAACCTGCGCTCGTTCCTCGCACTGGCGCTGGGCGTGCTGACCATCTTTGCCGTGGGGCTGCACCGGCAGGGCTTCAACGACAGTGCCCAACTGCGCCAAGGCACCCTCGGCTATACGCTCTGGTGCGAAAGCACAGTGCCCATATACCACGACATCTCCACCCTGTTCCGGAAAGAGAACCACATCCAAGCCCTCCAATGCCTGCGATACAGCGCCGACGAAGCAAGCTGCCTCAACCTGAACAAGGTGAGCACCCCCACCGTCCTCGGCGTGGACTTGGACGCATTGCCTTTGGATGAGGAGACCCGGCAGGCCATGCGCCACGGCAACGACACCGTATACCCCGCATTGGTCGACGCCACCGTGCTCACCTGGAGCCTCGGCAAAAGACTCGGCGACACCCTCTACTACGCCGCCGACGACGGCAGGCGCGTGGGCATCCGACTGGCCGCCACGCTGCCCAACACCATTTTCCAAGGAAATATCCTCATCGGCCGCGCCGACTTCAGCCGCATCTGGCGGGGCATCACCGGCAGCGAAGTCATCCTGCTCAGGGTGCCCGAAAGCGATCGCGACGCGGTCAAGGAGTACATGGAGCAATCCCTGAACGAATACGGCATGACCGTCACCACCACAAGCGAACGCCTCCGGCAGTTCAACAGCGTGACCGATACCTACCTCACCATCTTCATGACCCTGGGCGGGCTGGGATTGCTGCTGGGCATCATGACCTTCGTCATCGTGGTGCGCAAGAACCTGCTGCTGCGCCGGCAGGAGATAGCCCTCTACCGCACGCTCGGTTTCACCGACAGTCGCATCATCGACATGCTCTGCCGCGAGAACCGGGTGGTGCCGCTGGCAGCCATCGGCACCGGCGTGGCGGCTTCGCTGCTGAGCATCAGCTTCGGATTGACCCACGTGGGCGTGTGGCTGTGGGTCACGGCGGGGGTGTTCGTGCTCCTGTTTGTGGGCGCGGCGCTCTACTTCGTGCGGCGCTCGGTACGGCGGACGGTTTATTCCGATGAAGACAAACCTCCTTTGTCTGGCAAGACAAAGCCCCTTTGTCAGGTCAGACAAAGCCTCTTTGTCAGGTAAGACAAAACCCCTTTGTCAGGTAAGGCAAAGCCTCTTTGACAAGTTAAGATAAGAATCACCATCATTAATAACTAAAAACAAAGCATCATGAATCAAGTATTTACGCTTCTGAAAAGCGCTTTCCTGACAGCCACCGTGCTGCTGAGCGCGACGCAACTCCACGCCCAAGGGCAACAAGGATGGCGCGGTCCCGACCGCGACGGTATCTATCCCGACAAGGGACTACTCAAAACATGGCCTGCCGGCGGTCCGCAACTGCTGTGGGAGACGATGGAGATCGGCAAAGGCTACTCCAGCCCCACCATCGTAGGCGACCGCGTCTACATCACCGGCATGAACGAGAATGAGACCAAAGAGATCTTCACAGCCCTGACCATCGACGGTAAGAAACTCTACTCGGTGGAGTACGGCGACCCCTTCAAACAGTCCTACCCCGAGACGCGCACCACCCCCACCATCGTGGGTGATAAGGCGTATGTGATCAGCGGCGAAGGCGAAGTGGTCTGCCTGAACATCAAGGACGGCAGCCTCGTGTGGAAGGTCGACGGACGCACCACCTTCGGCAGGCAGGTGGGACGCTGGGGCATCTCCGAAGCCCCGCTGGTGTTCGATGGCAAGGTCATCTTCAGCCCGGGCGGTAGCCAGACCACCGTGGTCGCCCTCGACGCAGCCACTGGCAAGACCATCTGGAAAAGTCCCGCACGCAACGAGTTCATCAACTACGCCTCGCCGCTGCTCATCAACCACAACGGCAAGAAGCAGATCGTCGCCCTCACTGCCAACGCCCTCATCGGCGTCAATGCCCAGACGGGCGCCATCGAATGGGCGTTCGACGACTGGGGACGACCGACACAGCAACAGGGCATGGAGAAGATCTCGCCCAACACGCCCATCTACCACGACGGCACTCTCTTCTTCTCCGAAGGCTATGACATCGGCGCCCACCTGCTCCGCCTGAACGATGCCGCCACCGCCGTGACGCAGGTGTGGTACAACCCCGAATTAGACACCCACGTGGGCGGTAATGTGCTGGTCAACGGCGTCTACTACGGCTCGGGCTGGAAAGGCAATAACAACGGCAACTGGCTGGCTGTGGACGGTAAGACCGGCAAATCGCTCTACGACGCCCCGTGGACAGGCAAGAGCAAAGGCGCCATCATCTACGCCGACGGCATGTTCTACGTCTACGAAGAGCGCCGCGGCACGGTGGGACTGGTACGCGCCACCCCCGAGAAGTTCGATGTGGTGAGCGAGTTCCGCATCACCAAGGGCGAAGGACCGCACTGGGCACACCCCGTGATCCACGACGGCATCCTCTACGTACGGCACGGCAGCTTCATGGGCGCCTATAAGATAAAGTAAGATGGAGGCATTCGAAAAACTAATCCACGGACAAGCCGACACGCTCACGGTGGATGAGATTGCCGAACTGCTGGGCACGGACACCCGGAGCGATGCCTTCTATGAGCTGGTGAGGCTCTCCAACCGACAGTCGCGCAGCCGCTTCGGCGACCACGGCTATGTGTTTGCGCAGATCGGCATCAATGCGCAGCCGTGCCCCGTCAACTGCAAGTTCTGCTCGATGGGAGCCGGACACTATGTGCTGGACATGCAAGGAGCGAAGTCCGTCGAAACCATCTGTGAAGAGGTGAGGCTGCTCGAGCGCGACTACTTCGACGACTTCTTCCTGATGACCACCGCCAACTATCCGCAAGAGCAGATGGTCGAAATAGGACGGGCAGTGAAACCGCTGTTGCGGAGCGGTCAACGCTTCGTGGCGAATATCGGCGACTTCGACCTCGACATGGCGCTACGCCTGAAAGAGGCAGGGTTTACGGGCGCCTACCACATCAACCGGTTGCGTGAGGGAACAGATACCTTGGTCAAACCGGAGCAGCGCGAAGCCACCTTGCGTGCCATCAACGAAGCGGGACTGGAACTGTACTACTGCATCGAGCCGATCGGCCCCGAGCACTCCTACCGCGAACTGGCTGTGGAGATTGCCCGTGCCCGCGACCTGCACATCGCCGTGATGGCTGCCATGCGCCGCACCCCCGTTCCGGGCACGCCCCTCTATTCGCTGGGACAGATCAGCGCGCCCGAGCTGACCAAGATTGTGGCAGTGACCAACCTCGTGGTGCGCCCTTCGCGTGCCATGAACGTGCACGAACCGACGCAAGCCGCCTTGCTGGCAGGCGTCAACCAGCTCTACGCCGAGGTAGGCGCCAATCCGAGAGACACGGACAGCCACACCGAGCAAAGCCGCGGCTTCAACATTCAGGCTGCCTGGCAGATGTTGGCTGAGTTTGGGTATCAACCCTTGTCATCGTAGTGCCCCGCCGCTGCGACCACTAATACGATGAGTTCGGCATCCCGTACCGCGTAAACCAGTCGGTGCTTGGCTGTGATACGCCTTGACCACTGACCGGTACGGGTGCCGCCCAAGGGCTTGGGCTTTCCGGTGCCGAAGTAGGGGTGCTCTTTCAGTTCCTCGAGAAGTGCTTCTATTTTCCTGAGCACAGACTTGTCACCCACCTTTCGGAACTCGCTAATATCGTCTATTGCCGTCTTCGACAGAATAACCTTATAGCTCATAAATCACCGAATAATTCTTTGCGAAGTTGTGGGGTATATTCGACGACTTTCCCCTCCTGTGCCTCCTGCAAGGACTGGTCTATCTTTGCCAGCATTTCGGGTGTGAAATAGGCATCGTCATCGTCGGCGATGGGGGTGAGCATGTACCCCCGCTTTCCATTGCGGCTGATGATGATCTGGTCACCGCAGTCGGCACGTCCCAACAAAGCGGCTTGCCTGGCGCGGAATTCGCTGGATGTAACTTGTATTACTGCCATAGTTTTTGATTTTGCTAAAGATTTGAAAATGTAAAGACTCCGCAAATGTAGGCATTTGTAGAGAGACAAACAAATACACCCCGACCGTGGAAGCCGAACGCCGGAAAGCCGGCAAGACACAGGAGCAGTTGGCTACCAAGAAGGGAGTTGAATATAGCCCGACTTTTGACATACCCTCGGGGTGGTAGGATAAAAAGGATTCCTTTTGCTTATTCGATAATAAGCGGTACATTTGCCCCCATATATTATAAACTCTTTAGTGTATGAAAACAAGATGTTACCCAACAACGGACAAACAGGTCATACCCGCAGAAGTACACGAACCGTATGAGCCGTATCTGCATGCACCCATCGCCGATAACATCGAATTATCGACAACCGGTGCGACTTTACCCGACGACTTTCATCGCGGCATCACAGGCAAAGAACTTCTTGCCCGACTATTACCGAGAATCGAAAGACTGACCAAGCAATGACTGTACTCTTTTTACCGGAAGTTGAGGAATATATATACGAACTGATTGATATTCTTTATCACAAAAACTATTTTGGATTCAAAGAGAATGCATACATCTATGTCAATGACTTAGTGCAGGACATTTATACCTACCTGCCAACCAAACAGAGAAAAGTAGCTCCTCCCTATTTTGACAGATATGGAAGCAATCTGTATTACGCCTCATTCAGAAAGAACAAGAACACCACATGGTATGTGTTCTTCAATATCTATCAACACCATGATGAGACCGTTTTCTTTGTTCGATACATTGCCAATAACCACGTAATTGCGCAATATTTGCTATACTGACAGACTCCATTTTCTTTCAACGCCGCCAAGCCGGCATGACACAGGAGCAGTTGGAACTCTCTACCCTGTTTAAAATCTTCCAAGGACTTGGGCGGAAGATTCGCTTTACGATTATGTAGCACCACCTGTCCGCCGGGTGTCGCACAAAGCATCCCCCCGAACCGGTGCCTGACAAGCACTGATTCGGGGGGCTTTCGATCAGTATTCTTCATCTTTGTTATATGCATTACTTTTTGATTGGGTTATTGATTGATAGATATACGGGCACACGCCGATATGCCATTCCCTACGCCTCCCTCACCTGCCCTTCGCCGTCGATGAGCCACTTGTAGGTGGTAATCTCCTCCAGCCCCATCGGTCCGCGGGCATGCAGCTTCTGGGTGCTGATGCCAATCTCGGCGCCCAGTCCGAACTGTGCCCCGTCGGTAAAGGCGGTCGACACGTTGGCATAGACGCAGGCGGCATCGACCTCGCGTTGGAAGCGGCGGATGGCTTCGTCCGACTCGGCAATGATGCATTCGCTGTGACCGGAGCCGTAGCGGTGGATGTGCTCGATGGCTTCGTGCAGGTGGGCAACGCACTTCACCGTCATGGCGTAGGAGAGGTATTCGGTGCCGTAGCTCTCGGCGGTGGCAGGCAGCAGGAGGTGCGAGGGGTAGCTGTCGGCAAGCATGCGGTAGGACTCACTGTCGGCATGGATGCGTACCTCCCGGTCGGCGAGGGCGCGGCACAGCGCCGGCAACGCCGTCAATGCGGCATGGTCGACGAGCAGGCAGTCCAAGGCGTTGCACACGCTGACGCGCCGGGTCTTGGCGTTGAAGACGATGGCAGCTCCTTTGTCGACGTTGCCCGTGCGGTCGAAGTAGGTGTGGCACACGCCGGCGCCGGTCTCGATCACCGGAACGGTGGCGTGCCGGCGGACATGCGCAATCAGTCCGCTGCCGCCGCGCGGGATGAGTACATCCACGTAGTCGGCTGCCTGCATCAGCGCTTCGGTGGTGTCGCGGTCGGGCGGCAGGAGGGTGACCACCTCGGACGGCACGTCCCACTGCTGCAACACGCCGTGGATCAGCTGCACGATGGCACGGTTGGACTCGTAGGCATCCCTGCTCCCCTTGAGCACGCAGGCGCTGCCGCTCTTCAGACAGAGGGCGAACACATCGAAGCTGACATTGGGACGCGCCTCGTAGATGATGCCGATCACGCCGAAGGGCACGCTGACCTTGCGCAGCCGCATGCCGTTGGGGCGCACGGTTTCGAGGAGCGTGTGTCCCAGCGGCGAGGGGAGGGTCGACACGTGTCGCATGTCGGCGGCAATGGCTTGCAGTCGCGGCAGGGTGAGCAACAGCCGGTCGTAGCCGGGCGCATCGGGGGAGATGCGCGACAGGTCGAGGGCGTTGGCGCTCAGCAGGTCGGCTGCCTGTCGGGTGATTGCCGATGCCACGGCACACAGGATGTCGTTGATCCGTTCGTCGGATAGCGCCGACAAGGTGCGGGAGGCACGACGGGCGGCAGTGAGTTGGGTTGTTATCATGCTTACATTATATGAGTAACGGGTATTTCAAAGAGTTTGAAACGGGTATCTCAAAAGTTTTGAGACGGGTATCTCAAAACTTTTATTCCAAATAGAGGTAATCGTAGTGCACCACCGCCCGTCCGCCCCGTCGTCCGACGAGTGTGCGGATTTGCGCGGAGCCGTATGCCGTCTTGCCCACGCCGATCTGTCGTCCGTTGCTGTCGATGATGCGTACGATGTCGTCTTTCTCAAACTCCCCCTCGACGTGCGTGATGCCTATGGGCAGGATGCTCACCACGCGGTCGGAGCGGAGCACGCGCCCCGCCTCCTCGTTGAGGTGCAACGCTCCTTTGGCGAATCCGCTGCTGTGGGCAATCCACTTCTTGACGCCCGATATGGGCGCTGCGGCAGGCATGAAGCGGGTATGGGGGGTGGTGTCGGGGTGTTGGAGCAAGTCGGTCAGGATGTGCTCGCGCTTGCCGTTGGCAATGAGCACGGCAATCCCTTCGGCTGCCACCTGTCGGGCAATGGTGGTCTTGGTGAGCATGCCTCCCCGCCCGAAGTCGGAGTGCGAGGCACGGATATAGTCGGTCAGGCGGTCGTCGGCTGCCACCTCCGGTATCAGTTTGCTGTCCGCCCCGCCGGGTGTGCCGGTGTAGATGCCGTCGACATTGCTCAGGAGGATGAGCAGACCGGCGTTCATCATGGTGGCAATCAGTCCCGACAGCTCGTCGTTGTCGGTAAACATCAGCTCGGTCACGGAGATGGTGTCATTCTCGTTCACGATGGGGATCACGCCGTTGTCGAGCATCACCTCCATGCAGTTGCGCTGGTTGAGGTAGTGCCGGCGGGTGCCGAAGCTCTCCTTGGTGGTGAGCACCTGCCCCACGGCGATGCCGTACTCGCGAAACAGCTCGTAGTAGTGGTTGATGAGTTTGGCTTGTCCCACCGCCGAGAAGAGCTGCCGGCGCTCCACGTCGTCCGTCTTGCGTAGCGGATGCAGCTCGCTGCGTCCGGCAGCCACGGCGCCCGAGGAGACGAGTATCACCTCCCTGCCGGCGCGGTGCAGCTGGGCAATCTGGTCGACGAGCGCCGACATGCGTGTGATGTCGAGTGTCCCGTCGGGGCGCGTCAGCACGTTGCTGCCGACCTTCACGGTGATGCGTTTGTCGGCGTTCATTGTTCTTCCTCCGTGGCTTTGCGGTAGCATGTCCGGCACAGCGGTTCGTATTCCGCCGTCTCGCCGAGCAGCACCTGTTTGTCGTTCTTGACGGTGCGGTGCGAGAACGATGCCAGCTGCCCGCACTTCACGCAGATGGCGTGTACCTTCGTTACCTCGTCGGCAACGGCACACAGCGCGGGCATCGGTCCGAAGGGTCGCCCGCGGAAGTCCATGTCCAATCCGGCTACGATGACGCGCACGCCGTCGTCTGCCAGGCGGTTGCATACCTCCACCAATCCGTTGTCGAAGAACTGTGCCTCGTCTATGCCCACCACGTCGATCTCGGAGGTGAAGAGCAGGATGCTGCCCGATGTGTCGACCGGTGTGGAGGCAATGGCATGGCTGTCGTGCGACACCACATGCTCCTCCGAGTAGCGGGTGTCGATGGCAGGCTTGAATATCTCTACCCGCTGACGGGCAAACTTGGCGCGGCGAAGGCGGCGTATCAGTTCCTCGGTCTTGCCTGAGAACATCGAGCCGCAAATCACCTCGATGCGTCCGCGGCGAAAGGTCTCCTGTGTGGGAGCTTCGGAATATACCATCATGATCTGTTTGTTGCTTAAAATGACGTGCAAAAGTAATATATTTGCTTGCCATCCCTGCACTTTTCTACTTTTATTGTATTTTTGCCGCCATTCTTACATCCTTACTCAACCAGCTATAATGGGAAAACTCTATATTGTCCCCACTCCGGTGGGTAACTTGGAAGACATGACTCTCCGTGCCTTGCGGGTGCTCAAGGAAGCCGACTTCATCCTGGCTGAAGACACCCGCACCTCAGGCATACTTCTGAAACATTTCGATATCCGCAACACGTTGCTCTCGCACCACAAGTTCAATGAACATAAAACAGTAGAGCACGTTGTAAATAGAGTGCAGGCAGTGCAAACAGCCGCTTTGATTTCCGATGCGGGTACGCCCGGCATCTCCGATCCCGGCTTTCTGTTGGTGCGTGCCTGTGTCCGTGCCGGCGTAGAGGTGGAGTGTCTGCCCGGCGCTACCGCATTCGTTCCGGCATTGGTTGCGTCGGGGTTGCCTTGCGACCGCTTCTGCTTCGAAGGATTCCTGCCGCAAAAGAAAGGCAGACAGACACACCTCAAGGCACTGACGGAAGAGACGCGCACCATGGTGTTTTACGAATCGCCCTACCGACTGCTCAAAACGTTGACGCAGCTCGCCCAATACCTGGGAGAAGAACGGCAGGCATCCGTCTCGCGCGAAATATCCAAACTGTACGAAGAGACAGTACGGGGAACATTGAAAGAACTCATCAGCCACTTCACCGACCACGAACCCAGAGGAGAAATCGTAGCGGTGGTGGCAGGATCAGAATATAAACAATAAAAAAGAATGACGTATGAAAAAGTTAACTATGTTTTGGATGGCAGGAGCAGCCTTGCTGCTGACTGCCTGCGACGGCTTGACGGGTAACTCCAAGAAACAAGCCGAGATTGACTCACTCCGCGTGGAGCTGACACAGCGCAACGCCGAGATGGAAGAGATGCTGGGCACCTTCAATGATATCTCCGAAGGATTCCGCCAAATCAATGCCGCCGAGAACCGCGTAGACCTGGAACGCGGCGTCGTAACCGAGAACTCGCTCTCTGCCAAGGAGCAGATTGTATCGGACATCGAGTTTATCCAGCAGCAGATGGCAGCCAACAAGGAACAGATTGCCAAATTAGAGTCCATGCTGAAGAACAGCAAGACCAACTCTGCCCAGTTGAAGCGCGCCGTAGAATCGCTCACTCAGGAGCTGGTGGAGAAGACACGCCGCATTGAGGAACTGCGCGAAGAGCTGGCTGCCAAGAACATCCGCATCCAAGAGCTGGATGTTGCCGTGAGCGACCTCTCGAGCGACAAGGAACGCCTCTCCGCCGAGAACGCCGCCAAAGCGCAGACCGTAGCCGCACAAGACAAAGCGCTGAATGCCGCATGGTTCGTGTTTGGCACCAAGAAAGAGCTGAAGGAGCAGAAGATTCTGACCGATACCGGGCTTTTCAAGAAAGGGAAAGTGCTGCAAGACGGCGATATGAACAAGGATTACTTCACGCAGATTGACATCCGCACCACGAAGGAAATCAAACTCTTCTCCAAAGATGCCGACCTGCTGACCACCCATCCGAAAGGCTCGTATGCCCTCGAGAAAGACGACAAGGGAGAGCTGGTGCTGAAGATTACCGATCCCGAAGCCTTCTGGAAAGCTTCGCACTACCTCGTTATACAAGTAAAATAGGCGCAGGCTCAGTGAAGTATCAAACGCTCTTCTTCGACCTCGATGATACGCTGTGGGCTTTCTCACAGAATACCTGCGAAACATTCGAAGAGATGTATCATAAGTACGGGTACGACCGTTATTTCGAGTCGTTCCCGCACTTTTATGATCTGTACGAAGCGCACAATTACTACCTGTGGCAGGACTATGGCGCAGGTATCATCAGCAAGGAAGCGCTGAATCACCAACGTTTCCTGTATCCGCTGCTCGAGGTGGGTGCCGGCAACAGCGAAGCACATGCCGAAGAGCTGGCAAGGGACTTTGCCGACGACTTCTTTGCCGTCATCACCACCAAAAGCGGATTGATGCCCTACGCCCGTGAAGTGTTGGAGTACCTGGCGCCCCGCTATCACCTCTACATCCTGTCCAACGGATTCAAGGAGTTGCAACGCCGCAAGATGCAGTCGGCAGGCATCGAGCACTATTTCAAAAAGATTATTCTATCCGACGATGTCGGCTACCTCAAGCCTCACCCCGAGATATTTCGACAAGCGCTCGCCATCGCCGACACCGACGCGGAGGCAGCGCTCATGATTGGCGACAACTGGGAGAACGACATCGCTGGCGCATACAACGCAGGCATCGATCAGGTGTTCTACAACCACACCCTGCGCACCGGAATGCGGCAATTTCAATCCACCTACCTGATAACCGACTTGAGAGAACTGATGCAAATCTTATAACTCATCTAATCATTATTACATCTCAATTACATCTCATGAAAAAGAAAAGACTCTTCATTGCCTGCTGTCTGGCAAGTAGCCTGTCCCTTCAGGCACAAGAGAAGGTGACGCGGTACAGCGTCCGCACCCCCATCAGTGTCCGTACCCCTATCATGAACGACAGCATCAATCCCAAAGGGGATCGGTTTGATGCCAAGATGCTGCTGCAAACACCCGTCATGCTCAACCTGCCCGATGCCCCCGCAACCTTGCAGGAAACCGATACTGCCGGTTACCTGAAGTTAGACAAAGCCGACGGCATGCACAAAATCTACCTGCTCAAGACCCGCCTGCGCGCCGAACGCTTTATGAAGGGTAAACTGAAGGTGACCTCGCCCGTGCGCTGGGAGGTCTTTGTCGACGGCGCATCGAAGATGAAGAAAGAGAGCGCCGAAGACAGCCTCCAACTTGCTGCGTCGCGCGACATACAGCTCTCGCTGGAACCCGAACGCGACTACGACATCACCATCAAGCTCCTTGCCGCCGCCGGCGACAAGGCAGACCCGGCACTGAAGTGCGAACTCATACCGAACAAAGAGTTCAAAGAGACAGCCTGCCTCATCGACCCCGAGGGCAAGAAGCGCTTCTCCCTCGACAACACCGTGTACGGCAATCGCGTCGTCTCCGTCGCCATCTCGCCGAGCGGCAAGTACCTGCTCACCCGCTACTGGGAGAACCATGCCGCCAAGCGCTCGCGCACCTTCTGCGTGCTCAGTGAGGTGAAAACGGGCAAGGTGCTGCTCGACAATGCCCGCGACGGCATGCGCTGGATGCCCAAGAGCGACAAGCTGTACTACACCGTCATCGCCCGGAACGGCAACGATGTCATCACCCTTGACCCCGTTACCCTGCGCGAAGAGACCCTGCTGCGCGGCATACCCGAACAGCGCTTTACCTGGTCGCCCACCGAAGATTACCTTATTTATTATCCCCGCGAAGAGGGCGTGGAGGAACAAGGTCCGTTGCGCCGCATCGCCAGCCCTGCCGACCGCATCCCCAACTCGCGCGGACGCAGCTTCCTTGCCAAATACAACATCGCCGACGGTGCATCCGAACGCCTCACCTACGGCAATCACAGCACTTACCTGATGGACATCTCGCCCGACGGCAAACGGCTGCTCTATCAAACCTCGCGCGACCACATTACGCAGCGCCCCTTCAGTATCGGGTCGATCTTCGAGGTTGACCTTGCCACACTCAAAGTCGACACCCTCTTCTATAACGAACGCTTTCTGGGTAACGGCGCCTACTCGCCCGACGGCAAGCAAATCCTGCTCACCGCCGGACCGGAAGCCTTCGGAAAGATCGGCATGAACTGCGGCAACTATCCCATTCCCAACGACTACGACACGCAGGCGTTCATCATGGATTTGTCTACCCGACAGCTCACACCCATCACCCGTGACTTCAACCCCAGCGTCAGCCTGCTCCAATGGAACCGTGGCGACGGCTGCATCTACTTCAGCACCGACGATGCCGACTGTGTCAATATCTACCGCTACTCACCCAAGGAGGGCACGTTCGAAAAACTGAATCTGGAGGTGGCAGTGGTGAGCGATTTCTCGCTGGCAGAGAACAATCCGACCGTTGCCGCCTACTACGGACAGAGCGACCACCAGTCGGGTGTGGCTTATCTGTACGACCTGAAGAAGAAGCGTTCGAGCCTGCTCGCCGACCCCATGAAGCCCATTCTGGACGGAATTGAACTGGGTGAGACCCGACCGTGGAACTTCACCGCGTCCGACGGTACGCTCATCACGGGCAAGGTGAACCTGCCGCCCAACTTCGACCCGAACAAGAAGTACCCCCTGATTGTGTACTACTACGGCGGCACTACCCCTACCACGCAAGGCATCAGCAGTCCCTACTGCTCGCAACTCTTTGCTTCGCACGACTATGTGGTGTATGTGCTTCAGCCCAGCGGCACCATCGGCTTCGGACAGGAGTTCTCGGCACGTCACGTCAACGCGTGGGGCAAACGCACCGCCGACGACATCATTGAAGGTGTGAAACAGTTCTGCGTCGAACATCCCTTTGTCGATACCCGAAAGATCGGCTGCGCCGGCGCCTCTTACGGCGGATTCATGACGCAGTACCTGCAAACGCGCACTGACATCTTTGCCGCTGCCGTGTCGCACGCCGGCATCAGCAACGTCACCAGCTACTGGGGCGAGGGCTATTGGGGCTACGGTTACAACGCCATTGCCGCTGCCGACAGCTATCCGTGGAACAACGAAGCGCTCTTCACCCGACAGGGTTCGCTCTTCAATGCCGACAAAATCAATACCCCGCTGCTGTTGCTGCACGGTACCGTCGATACCAACGTGCCCATCGGCGAGAGCATCCAGCTGTTCAACGCCCTGAAGATACTGGGCAAGACCGTCGAGTTCATCGAGGTAAACGGCGAGAATCACCACGTGTCCGACTA
>JAISGR010000137.1 GCA_031262995.1 Prevotellaceae bacterium
CTCTTCGTCGAACTGCCCGAATCGAAGATTCGCGGCTACAAGCCCGGACGCTTCTCGTTCAACGGCAAGGGCGGACGCTGCGAGACCTGTCTGGGCAACGGATACCGCACCATCGAGATGAACTTCCTCCCCGACGTCTATGTGCCCTGCGAGACGTGCCACGGCAAACGGTTCAACCGCGAGACGCTGGAGGTGCGCTTCAAAGGAAAATCCATTGCCGACGTGCTCGACATGACCATCAATCAGGCGGTGGAGTTTTTCGAGAACGTGCCGCAGATTCTCCACAAGGTGAAAACAATGCAAGAGGTCGGACTGGGATATATCAAGCTGGGGCAATCTTCCACCACCCTCTCGGGAGGCGAAAGTCAGCGCGTCAAGCTATCCACCGAACTCTCCAAACGCGACACCGGCAAGACACTCTACATCCTCGACGAACCCACCACCGGGCTACACTTCGAGGACATCCGCGTGCTGATGACCGTGCTCAACCGTTTGGTCGACAAAGGGAACACCGTCATCGTGATTGAACACAACCTCGACGTCATCAAACTCGCCGACTACCTCATCGACATGGGTCCCGAAGGGGGAAAGGGTGGGGGAGAGGTGCTCAGCACCGGCACCCCCGAAGAGGTGGCGCAGAGCGAGAAGGGGTACACGCCGCGGTTCATTTCTTCCGCGCTGCTACTGCCAGCAGTACGCCCAGCGCCACGCCCAACAGCGCCGCAAAGAGCACGCGTGTCTCTACCGGAAGCAGGAACGTAATCGTGTGTGCCGGATACCAAAACAGGGGAATGGTCTTCTTGAAGACGAAATTCCACTGTACGTTCCAGTTCAGCCCGGTGATAATCTTGGTCATGGGGATGGGCGTAATCAGACTTTTCAATCCGCCGCCGCACGCCATGATGTGGGTGTCGGTAATCTTGTGGAAGGTCATGAAGACGGGGGCAAAGAAGGAGTTCATCATCACCGAGATGCAGAGCGCAATGATCACCTTGTTCAGGCACATCTCCCCGTTGATGATGGAGGAAGCATCTGCCATGCCCATATACTCCAGAAATATCGGCATTCCTTTGGAAAAGACAATCATCGCCATGTTGATGGCCATGCCCAGTATGCCCCAGACCACCATGCGGGGCAACACGCCAAACCCTTTCCGGTTGTACACTCCGGAGCTGATGCGCAGCCCCAACATCTCACCCAGCGTGGCAAGTATGCCAAACTTCAGAAAACTCATCACCATGCCGTGCGATGCGTTGAACGACTTGTAACCGTCGTACAAATCGTTGCTCACAAAGAAAGGTAAAAACAGCATTACTGCGACAAAAAGGAAAACGAAATCTTGCTTCTTCATACAAAAAGATACTTAATTGATTAATAGTGCGACAAAAGTAATTCTTTTTTGGAAGCAACAAGCAATCTCTTCGCATATATTCTCCTCTTTTTGTCTCTCTCAGGTATTCCCTTGTTGCTGTTACATGTTATTGAGCATTGCTGTCCACTAAAAAAAATTGCACCGCCTTTAAAAAGTAAGTCCCTGAACTTCGTTTGAAATTCAGGGACTTACGCTGTCTTGCTATCTTTCTTTGTGGTGTCACCAGGAATCGAACCGGGGACACAAGGATTTTCAGTCCTTTGCTCTACCAACTGAGCTATGACACCAACATGTTCCGCAGGCTTGCTGACGGGTTTGCTTACTGCCCGGCTGACGGTCTTGCGTACTGTCTTTCGGCGTTTGCGGGTGCAAAGGTAGTAAAAGTTTAATAGCAAACAATAGGTAGGAGAAAAAAAGATGAAGAAATAGCTAATTATTTGCCATATTCCATCCTTGCGCCTGCAAAGCGAACTCGTTATGGTCGTCGCGGGTGACTAACATGCAGCCTTGGTCGGGCGGGGTGACGTAGCCTATCAGCTTGATGTTTTCGATATTCTCTACCTTCTCTTTGTCTTCGAGGGCGACGGTGAAGAGGAGTTCGTAATCCTCGCCGCCGTTGAGGGCACAAGTGGAAAGGTTCATGTTGAACTCCTCCGCCATGACTGCGGTCTGGTAGTCGATGGGGATGTGCTCTTCGTAGATGCGGCACCCTACCTTGCTCTGCGTGCAGATGTGAAGCAGCTCGGACGAGAGACCGTCGGAGATGTCGATCATGGAGGTGGGGCGTATGCCGGCTTCTCGGAGTGCGGCAATGATGTCGCGACGCGCTTCGGGCTTGAGTTGCCGCTCCAGCAGATACTCCCTGCCGGCAAAGTCGGGCTGCACATCGGGTTTACCTTGCAGGGCGACCTTCTCGCGCTCCAGCAGTTGCAAGCCCATATAGGCAGCGCCCAAGTCGCCGCTCACGCAGATCAGGTCGTTGGGACGGGCGCCGTTTCGGTAGACGACCTCCTCTCGGGCAGCGTCGCCGATGCAGGTGATGCTGATGGCAAGTCCGGTGAGCGAGGAGGAGGTGTCGCCGCCGATGATGTCGACGTGGTAGTTCTCGCACGCCACGCGGATGCCGGCATACAGCTCCTCCATATCTTCGACGCTGAAGCGTTTGGAGAGGGCGAGCGACACGGTGATCTGCCGGGGCGTGCCGTTCATGGCGTAGATATCCGAGAAGTTGACGACGGCGGCTTTGTAGCCCAAGTGCTTGAGCGGTACGTAGGTCAAGTCGAAGTGTACGCCCTCCATCAGCAAGTCGGTCGTAACCAAGACCTGCCGGTCGGCAGGATAGTTCAGCACGGCGGCATCGTCACCAATGCCATATACGCCGGAGCTGTTTTGCAACGTAATTCCTTCGGTAAGGTGACGAATCAATCCAAATTCGCCGAGGGTCGCTATTTCTGTTGCCATAATCAGTTGAAGCGTCGAATCAGTTCGCGCATGATGGTGGTCATGCGCGGTTGTGCCTCATCGGCAGCACGTTGTACATCTTCGTGGCTGATCTCGACAATCTTTCCCTCCACGCCCAGATCGGTAACCACCGAGACGCCGAAGACACGGATGCCGCAATGTCTTGCCACGATCACTTCGGGCACGGTCGACATGCCTACCGCATCTGCTCCGAACAGACGGAAGAGGCGATACTCGGCAGGCGTCTCGAACGTGGGACCTTGCGTACCCAGATAGACGCCGTGTTGCACCTTGATGTGCTGTTCGGCGGCGATGGCGTCGGCATGACGAATCAGCTCCTTGTCGTACGCCTCGCTCATGTCCGGGAAGCGGGGACCGTAGGGGATGTTCTTCCCGTGCAGCGGATGCTCGGGGAAGTAGTTGATATGGTCGACGATGATCATCAAGTCGCCGATGTTATAGTCGGGATTGGTGGCGCCACTGGCGTTGGAGACGAACAGCGTCTTGATGCCCAGCTCGCGCATCACCCGCACCGGAAAGGTTACTTCCTGCATAGAATAGCCTTCGTAGTAGTGAAAGCGTCCCTGCATTGCCAGGATATCTTTCCCTCCCAGCTTGCCGAAAATCAGTTTGCCGGAGTGACCTTCGACCGTCGAAACGGGGAAGTGAGGAATATCCTCGTACTTTATTTCATGTTTCTCGGCAATATCGCCGACCAGACTACCCAATCCTGTGCCAAGGATGATGGCAGTTTCAGGGCTGGTTTGCATCCGACTTCTCAGATAAGCTGCTGTTTCTTGGATTGCTTGTAACATAACTCACGATGTTTTTATTAAAGTCTTTTTGTTGGTGCCGCAAAAGTACAATATTTATTGGTAATATATACA
>JAISGR010000159.1 GCA_031262995.1 Prevotellaceae bacterium
CCAAAATGCTCACTAAAGAAAAAGAACACCACTTACCAATATCTCAATCATACAACAAGGCTCTACGCGAAAAGCGGGTGCAAAAGTAGTACTTACTAATATAACAAACAAATATTCAAAGAACTTTTTATCGAAGAAAATAATAAAACGCTGGAAAACAAATGAATAAAATATGAAAAAAGAAGGAAGAAGATAGGGAAGAAAAGAGAAGAGGGAGAAAATTCAATGGGAATAAGAAAGGAGGCAAGAGGAGAATGGAAAGGGCTCAATAAAACGAAAGAGGACATAATAATAGAAGGAAAGGGGCAAGGCAATAGGAAAATATAGGCTTCTCAATGAAACGGAAAGAGTGTTCCAATGGAACGAAAAGAGTATCTCAATGAAACGAAAAGGGCGTTCCAACGGAATGAAATTATTGAATCTATTGCATCGGATTCTATTTATTTCCTTAGTAAT
Source organism: Prevotellaceae bacterium (assembly GCA_031262995.1). GTDB lineage: Bacteria > Bacteroidota > Bacteroidia > Bacteroidales > Bacteroidaceae > Bacteroides. The sequence continues at coordinate 457 of JAISGR010000159.1, forward strand.
TAGTTACTTTTGCTCCCGCTAATCAATAAACATCCACTCTATTACTCCTACTGGTTTATGAATACTCCAACCATTCGCCGAGCCGTGCGCACCGACTGTCCGCGTCTGCTCGAACTGATTCGCGGACTGGCACACTACGAGCGGGCGCCACAAGAGGTCACCGTAACCCTCGCGCATTTCGAAGAGAGCGGCTTCGGCGCACAGCCCGTGTGGTGGGCGTTCGTAGCTGAAGTCAACGGGGCAGTGCGCGGCTTTGCCCTGTACTACATCCGTTACAGCACTTGGAAAGGACAACGCATGTATCTGGAAGACATCTACGTAGAACCCGAGTGGCGCCGGCACGGCATCGGCGCCCTGCTCTTCGAACGGTTGATGAGCGAGACCAAACGCCGACACCTCAACGGCATGGTGTGGCAGGCGCTGAGCTGGAACGAACCGGCACTGAACTTCTACCGGAAGTACAATGCCGCGTTCGACAACGGATGGGTGAACTGCGAAATGGCGCTACCGGGTACGCCTCCGCTTGTAATAGGGACGGGTGAGCAGGAAGAAGAACAAGACGGAGAGAGCGGCAACGCCCAATAACAGACAGATGCGGACGTCGAAGTAGAGCGCGCCGACAGATAGTCCGGCAAGGACGCCCGTGTCGAGCGACAACTGCAAGGTGCTGATGGCTGTGCCGCGCTGACAGTGGTGCGACAGGTTGACGAACAGCCGCGTCAGGGGAACAATCAAAAGCAACAGCAGCGGAAGCGCCGGCGGGAAGCATGCCAGTGCGAAAGCTGCCAGCAGCACATTCACTGCCGGAAGCCATGCCGATGGCAACAGGAAACGGTCGAGGTTGCAAACGGACATGCCTATCGGAGAACGGAACGGAACCCGCACCCCCGACATGCAGCCGGCGGAAAGCAGGGCTGTCACGGCTGCCGCATACATCACCTCGTGCTCCATCTCACCAAACGCGATGCCGGCAACCAAACCCGTCAGCATGCCCAAGCGGGAAGCAAAGGCGTAGGCAATGTTGGCACGCGTGCGGCAGGGCGAACCGGTCATGTCGATTGCCACCGTATTGCCAGCAGTCACTCCCAACCCGAACAGGATGCCCTGCATCACCGGAACAGCCCACCACAGCGGCGCAACAAGATGCCCCGCAAAAGGAACCGCCACCGTGAGCAGCGCCAGCAGCAATGCCGAATAGGTAAAAAGATGTTTCCGCTTGTAAGCATCTCCCAGATAGGCATGAAACGAACCGATTGCCAACATACCTGCTACAAAGAGAAAGGGTACGGCAAAACGCCCCACCACCAGAAACAGCTTGCCTCCCGCAAGCTGAAGCACATAGCTCTCCGCAACGGGAAGAAGCATGTATATCGACGTGTACAACAGAAAAACGGCTATACATATCCGCACGAAGGCAGGAGTGTATAACCGTTTTTCGTCAGTATTGCTCTTTTTCATTCGGGAAGTCCAAGTTCTTTACGTCCGATACGTAGCGGCTGATGGCATCGGTCATCGTGGTGTACAGGTCGGCATAACGGCGCAGAAAGCGTGGGCGGAAGCCGTTGTTCATGCCCAGCATGTCCTGAATCACCAGCACCTGTCCGTCTACTCCGCCGCCGGCGCCGATGCCGATAACAGGAATGGTCAGCCGCGCAGCCACCTGTGCTGCCAGCGTGGCGGGAATCTTCTCGAGCACGATGCCGAAACAGCCTGCTTCTTCAAGCAGCAGGGCATCGCGCATCAGCTTGTCGGCTTCGGCTTCGTCCTTGGCGCGAACGGTGTATGTGCCGTATTTGTTGATGGATTGCGGCATCAGCCCCAGGTGTCCCATGATGGGGATGCCGGCGCTGAGGATGCGCTTCACCGTACTGATAATCTCTTCGCCACCCTCTAACTTCAAGGCGTCGGCGTGACTCTCTTTCATGATGCGGATGGCAGAAGCCAGCCCTTCCAGTTCGTTACCCTGATAGGAACCGAACGGCATGTCCACCACAACCATGGCGCGCTTCACACCGCGCACCACGGATTTGGCATGATAAATCATCTGGTCGAGGGTAATGGGCAGTGTGGTCACATTGCCTGCCATCACGTTGCTGGCGGAATCGCCTACAAGAATCACATCCATGCCTGCACTGTCTACTATTTGTGCCATGGTGTAGTCGTAAGCCGTAAGCATGGAAATCTTTTCGCCTCTTTGTTTCATTTCCACGAGGCGATGCGTGGTCACCCTGCGGGGGTCGTCTGATATGTAAGCCATCTTTCTTTGGGTATTGTAGTCAATGCTTGTTACTCAATTTGAGGCGGCAAAGGTATATCTTTCTATTAACTTATCGGCAGTCAGACCGGTAAAATCATCCATCACGTAATGCGACAGCGGAGCGACGGCTTCGCGCGGGTTGGTGGTGGCAAGCCCGATGACGGTGGCGCCCGATGCCATTCCGGCTTTCAACCCGTTGATGGAATCTTCGAATACGTAGGTGTGCTGCGGTGTTGTGCCGAGCAGCTTCATGCCGAGCAGGAAGCAGTCGGGCGCCGGTTTGGAACGGGCAAACAGCTCGGCGGTGAGGATGCGGGTGAAGTATTGGGAGAGTTCGGGATGCGCCTTGTACACGGCGTTCATCTTCTGTTCGTTGGAGCTGGTTACCACGGCGCACTTCACGTGGTGTCGCATCAGGTCGGACAGGAATGTCTCTACGCCGGGCAGGTAGTCGAACGTCATCCCCCGCTCGAACCGGTCGAGGGCGGCGGTGACGGCATGTTGTTCGGCTGTCATGCCGGGAAAGAAGGTGTCGTAGATATACGTCAGGGTTTGTCCTTTGATGCGCTGTTCCAGATCGGTTGTGCCCAAGTAATCAACGCCGGCTTGGTGCCAAAAGGTGGAGTACTGCGACTCGGTATCTATCACGACCCCGTCCAAATCGAACAGGAGCGCGATGTCTTGAAAGGTTGTATTCATTCTTGATGTAGGGGGAATTATATCAGGTGTCCGGTCTCCCATTTCCTGATGCCGTCTTCTATCAGGCGGATGTTGCGGCGGGTTCGTCCGAAGGTACTCCCGAAGCTGCTCTTCTCGAGGTCGCAGATGCTGTTGACCCATACTTTCCCTTCGTCGAAGACAAGGTATATCTGCTCGCCCAAGATGGTATGATACTTTCCGGGATTGGTGCGGCAGGAGTAGTAATCCTGCCCGGGATGGTTGCACGTCCACTGTTCGCGCGAGCCGAGTACGGCAATCAGTTCGTAGATGTCGCCGATGGTGAGTTGTGTCTTCACCGGCACGAAGAAAAGGCGCCGGTACTGGATGTATATCCCGATGCCGCTCAGCAGCAGCGGAAGGATGATCAGCCCTGCAATGATGCTCCCCTTCGGGAGGAACGGATCACCCGTCAGGTAGGTTGTGAGGATGTAGCTTCCTGTCAGGAAAGGGATGAGCAGCAGACAGAACGGGATGCGGAAATGGCGGTGAGCGGTCTTTACGCGCAGATTCATCCTGCCGGTGCGACGCACAAACTCGGAGAAATGCTTCTTGCCGTTCCGGCTGAATCTCCCGGCAAGGACGATGTATGTCAATAAAGGCAGAAGCACTGCCAGTATCGGTATCCACGGGAGGGCGGCTTTGGCAACCGTCAGGCGGATAGGGGTCAGGGGATAGGGTACGCCGTCGAACGACAGCTTGGAGCAACCGACGGTGTAGTCGCCGCCGTGCGGGGCACGCAACTCATACGTATAAGTATAGGTATTGCCGTCTTCGGATTTGGTATGCACCGTCGACAACATCTCCATGCCGTCGCAGTCCAAATCGGTGGAATAAATATCGGGAAGTCGGTTACAGACAAGCACCACATCAAACGTCTGTCCTGCCCGCGGCTGCGTCGAAGCCATATAGAGCGAGCAACGAACAGCTTCCGACTGTGTCGTTGATGCTAAAATATTGAAAGGCAATAAACCTCCCCAACAGACCATTAACGTCAATAGCGAACTTATTAATCTCATTGCAACGTGTATTGTTAATATCAAAAAGCGCCGAACCGTACTTAAATAGGCGCACAAAAGTAAGGCTTATATGCTCATCTGTAAAATCAGAGAAAACCATTTGTCTGTTTTTTATTAATTATTCACACTGCCGACACTCGCAGCCGTATCAGAATAGTACCCGAGTGTATTTCGGGGGAAGCATTCCCCCAAGGTTAGGGGAGGCGCTCCCCCAAGGTTAGGGGAGGTGCTCCCCCAGGGTAGGGGAAGTGCTCCCCCGGAGGTAGGGGAGAGTAACACACCCTCACGAGTAACACACTGCCCTGCGGCAGCTTGTGTCAGTTGAGTATCAGCGGTGCGTTTTCGTGATTGCCTATCCTGAAGCGGAGCTGCATGAGCGGTTCCAGCTCGTGGATGGGACGTTCCACGTCGAGGGGAATGCGTTGTCGGGAGAAGGTCTGGAAATAGAGCAGGCAGGCATCCTTCCACCACACGGCATCGCGGGTCTGAATAATCAGCTTCTGCTTCACCAGCTCGTAGCGTTCGGCGTCGACGTAGGATTGCAGGCTGTCCCAGAGTGTCTGGAAGCGTCGCGCCTGCTTCACGCCGGTGTCGTAGTGCAGGCACAGCTCGTCCCAGAGGGTGCGTCCGCTCTTCATCCGATACGTCCAGGGCACGTGATGGAACCACAGCAGCAGCGACTCGGGGCAGGTGCGGAGGTCGTTGTACTGCGAAGCCAGCGGTTCGTTGTACTGCGACACGGCATCGCTGCCGGCGGTGGTGCGGTCGAAGCCGATGCCGATGCTGTCGGCGCGGTGGTAATAGGGGGGCTGCCAGTCGGGGCGACCGCCGGGCATGGTTTGCCACGGACCGGGGCCGTAGTGTCCGCTGAAGGAGAAGATGTGGTGCAGTCCGAGGGGCATCATGTAGTCGACCACCGCCTCGCGCGAAGCCAGCAGCAGCGTGTCCAGCGCTTGCAGGTGCGGGTCGGTGCCGTAGGTCTGGCACACCCATTCGCGGGCAATCGCTTCGGAGGAGAGTTCGTGGTTCCACGCCAACCTGCCGAAAGCATACCAGTTGGCTTGTGCCAGCGGATGACCGCACCAGTTGGCATCGGTGCCGATGTTGGACACGCCGGCAATGGCAGTAACCGATTGCGGATAGACGCTGCCGTCGGTCACCCGGGCGATGGTGCTGTTGGCGCCCCGGCAATAGGTGTCGCTCTCCAGGCACTCCTTCCACATGGGGGAGAGGAACGCCACGTGATTGGCAAAGCCCAGGTACTCCTGCGTGATCTGGAACTCAACCATCTGCGCGGTGTGCGGCATGGCGCCGAACAGGGGTGTGAAGGGTTCGCGGGGCTGGAAGTCGACCGGGCCGTTCTTTATCTGGATGATGACGTTGCTGCGGAACTGCCCGTCGAAGGGGACAAACTCCTTGTACGCCTGCTTGGCGCGGTCGTCGCTGTCGGGGCTGTAGACGAAGGAGCGCCACATCACCACTCCTTTGTGGGGTTTCAACGCATCGGCAAGCATGTTGGCGCCGTCGGCATGTGTGCGTCCATAGTCTTGCGGGCCGGGCTGTCCCTCGGAATTGGCTTTCACCAGAAAGCCGCCAAAGTCGGGGATGAGGCGGTATATCTCGTTCACTTTCCGTTTCCACCAGCCGGCGACCTGCTTGTCCGCGGGGTCGGCGGTGGAGAGTCCGCCCAGCTGCATGGGCGAGGCGAAGTTGACGGAAAGAAATACGCGGATGCCATAGGGGCGGAAGATGTCGGCAAGCACCTTCACCTTCTCCAGGTATTCGGGCGAGAGTATCTGTGCAGAGGCATTGACATTGTTCAGCACGGTGCCGTTGATGCCGATAGAGGCATTGGCGCGGGCATATTCGGCGTATCGGTCGGAAACGTGCAGGGGCAGTTCGTCCCATTCCCAAAGCGACTTGCCGGCATAGCCCCGTTCGACGCTCCGGTCTAAGTTGTCCCAATGGTTCAGCAGTCGCAAGTCGTACGACGGCGAGCAGGTGACGGGCACCTCCGTGATCTCCGAGAGTGAACGGGTGGCTTGCAGCCGCAGGATGTGGTAGGTTCCATAAAGCAGCCCCACCTCCGAAGGCGAAGTGATGATCACCTTTCCATCGGTCTGTCTGAGGGTGAATGCCTCCTTCTTCATGCGTTTATCTGCCTTTAGAACAAGTGTTACGGGATTGCCTTGCCATGCCCGGCGCAACTCTCCGGCAGCCAGATTCAGGGTGGGCGATGTTTTGGGAACGACAATCTCAGTTTGCGTTCCGTTGTCCTGCCGCAGCCACAGGCGGCTACCGTCTTCGGCAAGAATGATTTGGAAAGGACTTACCAGCAGGCAAGCCAACAGCCATGCGATGTGCTTCTTCATTTTCTTCTCTTTGTTTATGATTGATTATACCATTATATTATATATAGTGAAACCGTGTCATAAGTCGGACTATGGTCGTATACCAGGGTAGTACAGGGTCGTATACCAGGGTAGTACAGGGTCGTATACCAGGGTAGTATAGGGTCGTATACCAGGGTAGTATAGGGTCATAGTCCAGGGTAGTATAGGGTCATAGTCCAAAAAGGGACTTTTGACACATCCTCTTATATACAGTCGACAGGTACGCTATTGTCGTTGCAAAGATAAGCAAGGCGACCCACAGAAGAGGCATCTGCCTGTAACAAATTTCTTTTGCGGAGGTTACATGACTGCCTGTTTGGGGCGGTTTTGCTGCTCTTATGCGCCTGTTTTTCTTAACAAGGCGGCTATAACCTCTAAATGATGTTAATAACAAGCAAATAATTAGTGGGATGTCATGTTGTATAACATAATGCCCTTATCTTTGCATCGTGTTTTTCATGGTATTAGATTTAAGGTTAAAAAGATTGGCTGTCTGTGATAGATGGCCTTCTTTATTTTTATACCCTTCCCTCCCTCCTTATTATTCAATAAATTAGTTACTTTTGCACGGGTTAATCCGCCTACTATAAGTTGAACATCCAATAAAGCAAAACTATGTCATTGAAAGTACGTCTCATCGTTATGAACTTCCTACAGTTTGCCGTGTGGGGAGCTTACCTTACCTCTATGGGTAGTTATTTAGTAAGCATCAACATGGCTTCATACATCGGATGGTTTTATGCCATACAAGGTGTTGTTTCAATCTTTATGCCTGCCATCATGGGTATCATTGCCGATCGCTGGGTACCGGCGCAGAAGTTGCTTGGTTTTTGTCATTTTGCTGCCGCGGTATTCATGGCGATGGCAGGTTATCACGGCATGTCGGCAGGCGGTGCGGTAGACGCGACGATTCTGTTCACCAGCTATTCCATGAGCGTTGCTTTCTATATGCCCACACTGGCGCTTGCCAATTCGGTGGCATACACGGCATTAGACAGAGCCGGCTTGGACACGGTCAAGCACTTCCCTCCCATTCGTATTTTCGGAACCATCGGCTTCATCTGCTCGATGTGGGCGATCGACCTGCTGGGTTTGCAGACCACCTACGGACAATTCTTTGCCTGTGCGTTGATAGGGTTTGTGTACAGCATCTACGCCCTGACGCTGCCCAAGTGCCCCACCAGTTCCGACAAAGGCAAGTCGTTGGTCGAAGCCTTCGGACTGCGTGCCTTTACGCTGTTCCGACAGAAGAAAATGGCAATCTTCTTTATCTTCTCCATGCTGTTGGGTGTCTCTCTGCAAATCACGAACGGCTTTGCCAATCCCTATATCAGCAGCTTCGGCAGCCTGTCCGAATACGCCGACACCTTCGGCGTGCAACATGCCAATATCCTGATTTCGTTGTCGCAGATATCCGAGACGCTCTGCATTCTGCTTATCCCCTTCTTCCTGAAACGTTTCGGCATCAAGCAAGTGATGCTGATGGCCATGCTGGCGTGGGTGCTCCGCTTCGGACTGTTTGCTACGGGCAATCCGGGCAGCGGGGTGTGGATGTTTGTCCTCTCGATGCTGGTCTATGGTGTCGCTTTCGATTTCTTCAACATTTCCGGTTCTTTATTTGTTGATAGAGAGACAGATAAGAATATCCGTTCCAGCGCTCAGGGGCTGTTTATGCTGATGACCAACGGACTGGGCGCTACCATCGGTACGCTGGCAGCGCAGGAGGTCGTTGATTATTTCACAACAGGAAGCGCCACATCGCCCGATGAATATCGCCTGGCATGGTGGACGTTTGCCGGTTATGCGTTGGTAGTGGCTATTCTGTTTGCACTGATATTCAAGTATAAACATCAACCCAAGGGAGCATAAGGAGGCTTCCGCAAATCAAACGAAAACAATAAGATGGAAAAAGAGAAAAGAGAACTGTATGTAGCCACCGTATCTCCCGACGACAACATGAAGTCTGCCATTGTATCACTCAAGGAGACGGGAGGCAATCGCTATCTCCTCCTGAAAGTCAATGAGACGGACATGAACTCCATCATTAGCGAGTTTACCGGTGTTTACTACCCGCAGCCACTGCTTTACAGCCTCTTTGCCGGCTGTCTGGAGATGCTCAAGATTCAAATGTCACGCGCCCTGATATACAAGATAGAAAACGGACGATTCTATGCCTACATCTACCTGAAGGTGGACGGCGCCCTCATCCGGATGGATGCACGCACTTCCGACGCCGTGCTGATGGCCATGCGCATGAAAGCGCCGATACTGATTTACGAAGATGTGCTCGCCGCCGAAGCGTTGAGACAGGAGGGTATCAAGGATGTCAAGACCGGCGTCATGCTGCAACCCGACACCGACGAATTTCTGATATCCGACAGCATCGAACTCCTGCAAAAGGCGCTCGACAAAGCCATCAACATGGAGAACTACGAGCTGGCAGCACAATTGCAACGGGAGATAGAGAAACAACAGCAACAAAAGAACCAAGCGCCTCAATAACCCCGAACACCTTCTCCCCTCCCCCCCGACTGTCATGCACCTGTTTTATACCCCCGACATACAAACAAATGCCGAGCTTCCCGAAGAGGAAGCCGCCCACTGCCTGCGCGTGCTGCGACTGACGCAGGGCGACGAGATTGAGCTTACCGACGGAAAAGGAAACTTCTACCGCGCCCGTATCAGTGTGGCAACCAACAAACGCTGTCGGGTAGACCTCATGGAGACCATCCCGCAAGAACCGCTCTGGAGCGGACACCTGCACCTGGCACTGGCGCCCACCAAGCACAGCGACCGCACCGAATGGCTGGCAGAGAAAGCCACCGAGATAGGGATTGACGAACTGACCTTCCTGCAATGCCGCTTCTCCGAACGAAAAGTGCTCAAGACCGAACGGATCCACAAGATATTGGTGTCTGCTGCCAAGCAATCGCTCAAAGCCCGCCTGCCCCAACTGAACGGGCTGACGGATTTCCGGGCTTTCGTGACCCGCCCCTTTGCCGGACAGAAGTTCATTGCCCACTGCTACGAAGGCGACAAGCTACAGTTGAAGGACGAACTCCGGCAAGGCGAAGACGCGGTGGTGATGATAGGGCCGGAGGGCGACTTCAGCGAAGAGGAGGTACAGCTGGCGCTTGCCAACGGCTTCCGCCCCGTCAGTCTGGGCAAATCGCGTTTGCGTACGGAGACGGCGGCATTGGTGGCATGTCACCTGATGAACCTGACTCATACCCGATGACGCTCGACCGAGCTGCCATCGGCACCATTCAATTATATCACACTCTAAAATTACAGCAATGAAGAAACTTCTTTTACTTATCGCTGCGTGCCTCCTTGCCGGAAGCCGCATGGCGGCACAGTCTGCTGCCGACACCTCTTCTGTGAACATTCCGATGAACGGGAACACCTACGTCACAAGCGAGCAACGGGCGCCGCGCCGTTTCATCGGCGATGCCGGCGTGACGCAGTGGAGCGACAATGCCGTCCGCTTCTCGTCGTGGTTCAAGGTGAGCCGCACCGGCAGCCTGCATGTCGCCCTGCGCGCCCGCACCGACAAGGGCGCACAACTGAAGGTGACCATCAACAACCAGCCCTTCACACTCACACTGACCAATCCATCGTGGGCAACCGTACCGGTGGGCAAGGTCGCCATCACCAAGCCCGGCTACGTACGGGTGGACTTTGAGGGAGTGGAAAAGAGCGGGAAGAAGTTCGCCGACATCTCGGACATCCTCGTGCAGGGAGAGGCGGGACAAGAGCCGATGTTCTTCGTGCGCAACTTCGAAACCTACTGGGGCAACCGGGGGCCGTCGGTGCATCTCGCCTATACGCTGCCCGCCAATCGGCAGGTGGAGTGGCTCTACAACGAAGTGACCGTGCCCGAAGGCAACGACGTGCAAGGCTCGTACTACATGGCAAACGGATTCAACGGCGGCTACTTCGGCATGCAAGTCAACAGCGCTACCGAGCGACGGATACTCTTCTCGGTATGGAGTCCGTTCGAGACCGACAACCCGCGCGCGATTCCTGCCGAAGACCGCATCGTGACGCTCGCACGGGGCGAAGGGGTACACATCGGCGAGTTCGGCAACGAAGGGGCAGGCGGGCAAAGCTACCTGATATACCCGTGGAAAGCCGGCAATACCTACAAGTTCCTCACCCGCATCCGCCCCGACGGCAAAGGCAATACCGAGTTTACCGCCTATTTCTTTGCCACCGACGAGCAGCGCTGGCGACTGATTGCCTCCTTCCGCCGCCCCAAGACCGACTGCTGGTATGAACGTCCGCACTCCTTCCTCGAGAACTTCAACCCCGCGCAGGGCTACATCACCCGCCGCGTACTGTTCGGCAACCAATGGGCAGTGACCGCACAAGGCGAATGGATGCCGCTGACACAAGGACGCTTCACCTACGACGCCACCGCTGCCGCCGGCGTGCGCCAAGACTACCGGGGCGGCGTGGAAGGCAACCGCTTCTACCTGCAAAATTGCGGCTTCTTCGACGAGAACACCCCACTGAACACGCGCTTCGACCGCCCCACCACCGGCGACAAACGCCCCGATGTCGACCTAAAAAAGTTACCCGAGAAGTAACGGAATAACAGCAAGATGCCTACTTTTGCAGGCAATTAAAAATGGCAACAAGATGAACCAAAGCATTAATCAATTACAAGACGAGGTAATCGCCGAGTTCAGCGACTTCGACGACTGGATGGACAGGTATCAGCTGCTCATCGACCTGGCGAACGAGCAACAACCGCTCGACGAGAAGTACAAAACCGACGCAAACCTGATAGAGGGATGCCAAAGCCGCGTGTGGCTGCAAGCCGACGTGACGGATGGCAAGCTCTTCTTCCAAGCCGAAAGCGATGCACTGATTGTAAAGGGGATCGTTGCCCTGCTGATACGCATCCTCTCCGACCACACCCCCGAAGAGATTCTGGGCGCCGACCTCTACTTCATCGACCGGATAGGACTGCGCGAACACCTCAGCCCCACCCGCAGCAACGGACTGCTGGCGATGGTGAAACAGATGCGCATGTATGCGCTGGCGGTGCAGAGTACCAAGGCTTAAAACAGAATAGCCGTTAATGAAAGTCATTAATAGTCGTAAATGAAAGTCATTTAGCCCCGTAAATGAAACTCATTAATAGCCGTAAATGGAACTCATTTAGCCCCGTAAATGAAAGTCATTTAGAATCGGCAGGAGAATGAAAGTCCGCCTGCTTCGCCCGTGTAGAACGGCAGGGCAGTGATTTGCGTCCGCTTTCTCCGAATAAGTCTGCGCGTATAAGGATAGAGCCAGTAACCTACCCGCGCGCTCAATATCCCCACGCCCGCACCTGCGATGACGTCACTCGCCCAGTGACGGTTGTTGTGGATGCGGGCTAACCCTATCAGACCGGCAACGGCATACCCCCCCACACCGTACCAGCCGCCATACTCTTGCCGAAGCATCTCGGCGCCGGTAAAGGCAACAGCCGTGTGCCCCGAAGGGAAAGAGTTGTTGCTCGACCCGTCGGGGCGCATCACACCACACGCTTGCTTACCGACATAGGTCAACACACCCGTCGTGAGATAGGCTGTCGCCATGATGATGGTACGGTCGATGTAATCGTGCTTGGCAGGCACCCCCAGCAGGCTCAATCCGTAGACCGATGCCGCGGGAAGGTATTGCAGATAGTCGTCGGCAGTGATGGGACGCTTGCGGTACATCAGGGCGTTTTGGACGTTGTCGTCCACCGACTGTCCCGTCTTGGAGAAAGAGACGACACCGCCCAAAGCAATCATTGACAGCGGAAGAATCGCCGACTTCACCGAAAAGGAAGAAGAGGCAGGAGCCAACGTGTCAGGCTCCACAACTTGCGCAGGAAGCGGTCGGCAGGTGAAAGACAGGATTAAAAGAGAGAAGACGAATGTTTTGTAACGCATTGCCGGTAAAGTTAGGTATTAGAAAAAAAGAGGAAGCTTTTCGGGCTTCCTCTCTATTGATTTAGAATGAGATGCCTTAGCGTCTCCGTTCGTGGCGGTCACCGCGGTCGCGACGTTCGCCTCTTTCGGGGCGTTCACCTCTCTCGGGACGTTCGCTGCGTTCCGGCATA
>JAISGR010000165.1 GCA_031262995.1 Prevotellaceae bacterium
GACTTCTCCCTCGGACTTGACCCCGGCTACCGCCGCCTCTTTGCCGACTACCTGCGCGACTATGCCCGCTCGGAAAACAAAACCGTGTTCCTCACCTCGCACATCATCCAAGACATGGAACGATTGGTCGACGACTGCATTATCATGGACTACGGACGCATCCTCACGCAGCAACCCGTGCGCCAACTGCTCGACCGCGTGCGCCGATACACCTGTACCGTAGCCGGCGGACATTCCCCGTCGCTCGCCGACCCCGAACTCTATCACCCCTCGCTGCTCCGACAAACGCTGGAGTTCTTCTCCTTCCTTGCCCCGGCGGAGGTGGAACAGCGATTGAAAGAAGCCGACGTTCCGTACAATGGGCTACAGAGCGAAACCGTCAACCTCGAAGATGCCTTCATCGGACTGACCGGGAAATATTGAAACGTCGATAAACAGCGCGTACAATGAAAGTAAATACAAAGGATAATGAAAATGATATTTTACAAAGAATGGATTAAGACCCACTGGTATTTGCTGTCGGCATTGGTGGTGAGCCTCGGTTTCGCCGGCTACTGTCTGTTGCGCATCAACCGCGTGGTCGTGCTCAAAGGCGCCGAACACGTCTGGGAGACGATGCTCTCGCGCGATGCCGTATTCGTCGACCTACTGGAGTATATCCCCCTGCTGCTGGGCATACTCATGGCGCTGGTGCAGTTCGTCCCCGAGATGCACCACAAATGCCTCAAGCTGACGCTGCATCTGCCCTTTCCGCAGTTGCGCATGGTCAGCCTGATGCTGCTCTACGGCGTGGTTCTGCTCGCAGCTTGCTTCGCGATGAACTACCTGCTGATGTATCTCTATCTGCAAACCGTCATGCCGCACGAACTCTACAACCGCATCCTGCTCACCGCCTTGCCGTGGTATGTGGCAGGCATCGCGGCATACACACTGGTATCGTGGATATGTCTTGAGCCGACTTGGAAACGGCGCGTGCTCTACCTCGCCGTCAGTGGCTTGGCGCTGCGCGTGTTCTTCCTCGCACCCGCTCCCGAAGCCTACCACACATTTAGTCTCTGGCTGCTCCTCTACGCACTGCTCGCCATCAGCCTCTCGTGGCTCTCGGTGGCGCGCTTCAAGGAGGGAAAGCAGGATTAATTAATAATTGTCAATTGAAAAAAAGTATCAAATGGTTCGTTTTAGTAAGATCTTCTTAGCCCTCACCATCGCGCTGTTGCTATGCTGGCAACTGCCTTGGTGCTACACATTTTTCTTTGCCAAAGCGGTAAAGATGCCTTTTACACTGTATAGCAGTGTGCTCGGAGACTTTGTCTCCATGGGACAATACACCCGCAACCAGACCGACAGCTTGCTGCCGTTCTTCTACGTGCGTCAGCTCACTGCCGACGAACGCTTCCCCGACAGTGTGGCAGGTGTGCCGGTCACCCCGCGCGAGGTTCAGCAAACCAATTTCACGTTTCGCTCCACGCCATCCGCCATCAATGTCAACAGTGTCCCGCTCTATCCGCTGCTGGAGAGCCGCTCGGGCAGGGTCGATTTGGAGATGTCCGACGATGTGTTTCGCATCACTTCCCGCGGACTTACCTTCATCACGATGCACACCAACCAAGTCGACACAGCCAAGAGCCGCCTCTTCACCGAAGCGATGAAAGTGGCAGGCTTCGCCTTCCCCGCCCGCACCCTGAACGGCAACCCCACCACCCGCAAGGAGTACGACGAAGGCTACCTGATGCTCGACCGCGACGGCAAGCTATTTCACCTGAAAATGGTCAAAGGGCAGCCCTACATCCGTGCCATCGCCCTGCCCGGCGAGGTGGAGCCAAAGCATCTCTTCGTCACCGAATATCGCAGTCGCAAAACGCTGGGATTCTTCACCGACAATCACAACCGCCTCTATGTCGTCGACAGCGGTACCTATCACATCCGCCGCACAGGCGTTACCGCCTACAATCCCGAAACCGACGAGATCACCATCTGCGGCAACCTGATCGACTGGACGGTGCGCGTGCGAAGCGACCGCACCGATGCCTACTACGCCCTACGCGCCGACAACTATACGCTGATCCGCTCCATAGAAAACCCGTCGCTCACCTCACCCATGTCGGGGCTGCACTTCACCTCCCGGAAAGACAACGACGTAAAGGCACGGTGGTTCTGAAAGAGACAATCTCTAACTCTTCCTAAAAATGGACGATAATTATTCGCTACGTCACTGAATGTCGCTACTTTTGGCAGGAAAATTGTTGAAAGGCGATTTATACCATAATATAATATGGTGATTTTAATATGTCGTACTTTTGTCGCATATATTAATCATCAATATAAAAATACCCTATAATCTATGATGAAAAGAACTTTACTGCTGATGGCTTCCGGTTTGCTTTGCGGCGCACTTGCCGCACAAACGGAATATGATGTAACCATTCCTCGCGTGCCTCACAGCATCACCGAAGGAGACTTTAATCTTGGCGGCAGCAATCCTGCCGGCGAACGCATCGATTTCAATAGTTATTATATGAGCGTGGGAGACAAACCCTTTATCCCCATCATGGGTGAGATACACTACTCACGCTTGCCGCACCAATACTGGGAGGAGGAGATATTGAAAGTGAAGTCGGGTGGTATCAACGTTATCGCTGCGTATGTGTTCTGGAACATCCACGAGACCGAAGAGGGGGTGTTCGACTGGACGGGCGACCGCGACCTGCGCCGGTTCCTCGAACTGTGCCAAAAGCACAACATGTACACATTGGTACGCATCGGTCCCTTCTGTCACGGCGAGATACGCAACGGCGGATTGCCCGACTGGATTTACGGTCGCCCGTTCGAGGTACGCTCCAACGACGAAGGGTATCTCTTCTATGTGAAGCGGCTCTACCACAACATTGCCGAACAGTTGAAGGGTCTCTATTATAAAGATGGAGGAACCATCATCGGTATCCAATTAGAGAACGAGCTGCAACACTCTGCCGCGCCGTGGGCGTTCTCCTATCAGGGGCAGTCGAATGAGTTTACGGTGGCTGATTACGATGCCGCTCTCACCCGTATCGGCGTGAGTGTACAGCAGTCGCACAGCGCGTATGCCGAACAAGGCACGCAACACTTGGCAATGCTGAAAAAGATAGCCCTTTCCGAAGGCATGGTGGTGCCACTCTACACCGTTACCGGCTGGGGGATGGCAGCTATACTGGAGAACGAAACCATCCCCGTGACATCCGCCTATCCCTATCCCTTTTGGGCGGAACCGTCGCCCTCTCCCTTCTTCCTGTTTAAAGACATACAGCGCAATCCCGACTACTCACCCGTACGCTACGACGGTGCCAAGTACCCTTCGTTCTGCGCCGAGATGGGTGTGGGCATTCAGATTACTTATACCCGTCGCCCGCGAGTGGCACCCGAGGCTTCCGAAGCCCTGATGATGCGCACCTTAGGCTCGGGTAGCAACGGCATTGGCTACTACATGTATCACGGCGGACTGACACCACAACGCCCCGGAGGCGGTTTCTTTAGCGACGAACCGATGGGGGTACCCAAGATTTCGTATGACTTCCAAGCCCCTATCGGTGAGTATGGCAAGGTGAAACCGTCGTATCACTTCCTGCGCATCATCCATCTCTTCCTGGAGAACTTTGGTGACCGACTGGCTCCGATGGGCGTGGTATTGCCCGAAACGAATGCCGCCATTACCCCCGACAATCGGGAGACGTTGCGCTATGCTGTACGTTCCGACGGACAATCGGGCTTCGTCTTCCTGAACAACTTCCAAGACCACGACACACGCATCGACCAAGCTGTCGGCGGATTGAACATCAAACTAACCGGCGAAACCATCCGCTTCCCCGCCTTTACGTTGAAACAGGGGGTAAGTGCCATTCTTCCTTTCAACCTCGACATGGAGGGTGTGCTGCTGAAATACACCACAGCCCAACCGCTCGCCAAGGTGCAAACGGGCGGCAAGGTGCACTACATCTTTTATGCCCACGAGGGCATGGCGCCGGTTTATCAGTTTGCCGGGAAGAAGCTTCGCCGCATCACACCGGGCTTACGGAGTTCTTTCACCATGAAGGGCAGTGACGGAAAGAGTTTCATTGTCACCACCCTGACCCGGGAGCAGGCATTGAACTTCAACCAATGGAAAGAGGGTTTCTGCATCACCGGTGCCACGCTACTGCAAGCGGATAATACCATTCGGCTACAAGCCACCGACAACCGCTTCCATTGCATTCTCTCGTTCGATGAGCAGCCGAACTTCGGTAAGTTGAAGCCGACAGTTAGGAAACAAGGTCACTTCACCGAATACACCGTAGAAGTGCCTGCCGTACAGCCTCGCTATGAAGTGAAAGAGGTGAGCGGTCGTCGTTACACCTTCGCCATGAGCAAGACACAATTCACC
>JAISGR010000185.1 GCA_031262995.1 Prevotellaceae bacterium
CATAACCGGTGGAGTAGTTTGATGGCACGCTCGGTGCCGAAATAGTATTGCGTGGTGATTTGTATATATTGCAGTTTCCGCACCAATGTGGGAAGATCGATGTAGTCTCGCATGTAACGAAACAGCTGTACTCCCACTTTGTCGTTGGCAATGGGACCGACCACAATGTCGTAACTGTGCTGTTTTTCCTTTGTCCGTCGGCTTCGATTGAGCAAAATGAACGCTGCCCATTCCTCGGAGTAGTTGTCAAATAGTTTGATGTTGAGTGTTTGCTCTTGCAGCACCGATTCATCAAAATGGTATGAGATGACTGCGGAATCTCCTCCCGTCTGCAACACCTTTTGTTCAGCCATTCGTGCAGCTTGGTCTTTATCTGCTGTAAGATAAAAGCCTTGCCCAAAGTCTTTGTTGGGACGAGATTTCGCAAGATCTATCTCGTCGAAATCAATGTTAGTTCCGTGGAAGAGTATCATGAGGGCATCTCGGCTTGTCGTTGGCAATATTCACTTACATCATCTACTGCATCCTCGATGGAAAAGAGATGCTCTACATCGTAGCTCTTATTCAGAAACTCAATGCCGCGATGCCGCTTCAAATAGAGATACGCTTGCTGCGTCGTGAGGCGGTGAGTCCGGGCAAATTCACCGATCACAATAACCATATACTCTACCTTGTCGGTGATGAGAGCACCGATGTGGGCAACTTGCTGTTTGGCGAAGTTATTGTTTCTGTCGATATAATGAGTGGGATTCGTCATAACTAATCCGTTTATTTTTAGCCTGAATTGATGTTTGAAAACCGTTTGCAAAGCTACGCAAAAGTTTTGTATAATCATGGAATCTGAAACAACAGTATCTATCTGTCGGCATGTTTTTGGGAAAAACGGTTATATCCGTTCACTTTATAAATACTTCCTTTGACGGGACAATTTTACCGCTTTTATTTAGATTAGCGGTTATTTATTTCGAAAGGTTATCCACCCACGAAAAAGGATGCCGCGTTGAGATTTTATGCGGAAAGCAGCCAAAGGCGCAACCGATTCCGGTTGCGCCTTTGGTTGTTTTCCGCATTGGGAGAAACATCTCTCCGGAAATGGCGGTCGTTGAGCGGGTTGGATAGTTGTCAGATGGAGAGTTCCCTCAGTACGTGTATCAGCTCCGGCTTGAGGGGTTTGTCGTTCTTGATGGCTTTAACGAAAGGCACGTACACTACTTCGTCGTGTTCGATGCCAATCATGACGTTGCGCTGTCCCTCCATGATGGCGTCGATGGAGGCGGCTCCCAGTCGGCTGGCAAGGATGCGGTCGTGTGCGGTGGGGCTTCCGCCGCGTTGCAGGTGTCCGAGGATGGTGACGCGCACTTCGTATTGGGGATATTCGTTGCGCACCCGCTCGGCGTAGTGCATGGCGCCGCCGGTCTTTTCGCTTTCGGCAACCAGCACGATGCTGCTGTTCTTCGACTTGCGGAAGCCGTTCTTGATGAGTTCTTCCAGCTGGTCGTCTTCCGTGCTGATTTCGGGAATGATGGCAGCCTCGGCACCCGAGGCAATGGCTCCGTTCAGCGCCAGAAAGCCGGCATCGCGTCCCATCACTTCGACGAAGAAGAGGCGTTCGTGCGAGGTGGCAGTGTCGCGTATCTTGTCTACCGCATCGAGGATGGTGTTCAGGGCGGTGTCGTAGCCGATGGTGGTGTCAGTGCCGTAGAGGTCATTGTCGATGGTGCCGGGCAAGCCGATGCAGGGCACATCGAACTCCTGCGCAAAGATGCGGGCGCCCGTGAGCGAGCCGTCGCCGCCGATGACGACTAATGCGTCAATGCCTTCGGCACGCATGTTGTTGTATGCCAGCTGGCGTCCGTCGGGGGTCATGAACTCTTCGCAGCGGGCTGTCTTCAGGATGGTGCCTCCCAATTGGATGATATTGCTGACGTTCTGACTTTTGAACTCTTTGATTTCGCCGGTTATCAATCCCCTGTAACCGCGATAGATGCCTTTTACTTGCAATCCGTTGTAGATGGCGGAGCGTGTCACCGCCCTGATTGCTGCATTCATGCCCGGGGCGTCGCCTCCGGATGTGAGAATGCCTATACACTTGATGGTTCCCATAAATAAGTGAATTTTATCCTATCATTTGTTTGATTTTATCATTCAGGCTGTCGGCTTTTAACAGCGCTTCAAGGGTGAGGTGCATCCGCCATTGCCAGTAGTGTCGCGGATTGGCAGGCACGTTGATGCGTTCTGCCTGTGCGTGCGGATTGCGCAACGTTCCGTCTATGGAGAGCCAGTCTTGCCACGACAGGATGCAGAGCATGGAGCGACCGCGCAGGTGTCGGCGCACCACCTCTTCGCACATTTGGGGAGTGGCAGTGGCAGGGGCGGTGCCGTAGTAGCCCAGCACTTCGTTGTAGTAACGTTGGGTCAGTGCGGGATTCTCCTCCCACCAGGCGCGCAGGGTTGACATGTCGTGGGTGGAGATGGTGCAGACCGAGCGGTAAGGATAGCGGTCGGGGTAGCCGAATGCCTGCGACGGGTCTTTGGGCATGCGTTGTATCTCGAGCGAGAGGATGCGCAGCTCGTTCATCACGTAGGGCACACAGTCGGGTATCATGCCGAGGTCTTCGCCGCACACCAGCATGTGGGTCGACTCGGTCAGGCGGGGAAGCTTCTTCATGGCTTGGTCGCGCCAGAAGTCGTTGTGGCGGTGGTAGAAGAAATGGTCGTACAGGCGGTTGAACTGATCCTTCTCCTGCTGGTTGAGCTGGTGATAGGCTTCGGTATGCTGGGCGGCGATGCGCGGATGGTAGCGGTCAGGGTTGCGGTGGTCGGGCAGGAAGAGTTCGTCGCGGAACACATTGCCGTAGCCGGCTATCTCTTCGCGACTCATGGGAAGCGCCGGCTGGAACTGTCCCTGCAATCCGTCGGTCTCGCTGATGGGAATCTCCCAGATGCGGAAGAATCCCAGAATGTGGTCGATGCGGTAGGCGTCGAAGTATTCTGCCATTTTGCGGAACCGTTTCATCCACCAGGCATAGCCGTCCTGTTCCATCACGTCCCAGTTGTAGGTGGGGAATCCCCAGTTCTGTCCGTTGACGGAGAAATCGTCGGGTGGCGCGCCGGCTTGTCCGTTCAGGTTGAAGTAGTGCGGCTCTTTCCATGCCTCTACGCTGTTGCGGCTGATGCCGATGGGGATGTCTCCTTTCAGCGCCACGCCACACTTGCGTGCATGCAGGCTGGCAGCCGACAACTGGCAGTGCAGGTGATATTGCAGGTAGAAGTAGATGGCAATCCGGGGATATTCGGCAGCATCGGCACGGCAGAGTTGCTCTATCTCATCGGAGTGATAAACCTGATAGGCAGGCCATTCGCGGAAGTTGGGCGTGCCGTAAGTGTCGCGCAGGTAGCTGAAGGTGGCGTAGGGCAGCAGCCACTCGCGGTTGCTCTCGAAGAAGCGGCGGAAGTCGTCGCTGACAAGGGTTTGTACTCCCTCTTGCCGGTATATCAGCCTGATGTACTCCCACTTGGCACGGTTCACCGCTTCGTAGTCCATCGCGGGCAGGGCGTTCAGCTCCTGTCGGAGGCTGTCGAACTGAGCCATCTTCTCCTTATCGTTCAGCTCGCCCAGTTGCGACAGGTCGACGTACATGGGGTGGAAGGCGTAGATGGATATGCTGTTGTAGGGGTAGGAGTCTGTCCATGTATTTGTCATGGTGGTGTCGTTCACGGGCAGAATCTGCACCACCTGCTGTCCTGTCAGGGCAGCCCAGTCGATGATCAGCTTCAGGTCGCCGAAGTCACCCACTCCGAAGCTCTTCTCCGAGCGCAACGAAAACACGGGGATGGCTACGCCGGCGCCTTTCCAGTCGGGTAGGGGGAAGTAGACGTACCGGTCGCCGATGGCAATGGTTTCGCCTGCCTTCAGTTGCGGGTCGGCAAGGTAGCGGTTGGGGTTGTTCTCCCAGGCAACGGCGCGTTTCTCCACCTTATTATATAGTATGAACTTATACTCCACAGGCCACGTCAGCTTCGAAGCATCCAGCTCTATTTGCCATTCGGGGAAGTTGGCATCGCTCATCGGCACGGCATGGTCGGCATCCCAGTTGCCCAGCGCCGGCTGGTTGCCGCAGACGGCAAGGCAGTGGTTGCGGTCGATGCAGGGCGCATACGCTTTTATCAGCAGTCCTTTGCGGTGGCTGCACGGTGCGGCGTCGCGTTGCGGATGTGCCATGAGCGATTCGGTGAAAGCCGAGGTGTAGAAGTATTGTTGTTCGGGCAGGTCTTTCCAGCTGTCCATCAGGCGATAGCTTTTCTTTGCATCACCTTTCAGGTAGAGCGTGCGCGGCAGTCCGTTCCACTCTGTCCGCACCGTCTTGCCGTCACGGCAGATGCGGTAGATATAGTGAATCTCCGCGCCGGCTTCGGGTACGTCTACTTTAACTGTCTGTGTCCAGTGTATGCCGTCGACAGTTTGTAGGGATATTTCCTGCAATTGAGGATGGGAACCGGTCAGTCTGACCTCTTCTCCCCAGCTTGTGCGATACTCTAAATGAAAAATTAGGTTCATACTATAAGATTTAAAAATAACTGCAATATGGATGCAAGTTTAGGCAAACTTCACTATCCATACGCAGTTATTGAATGTGTTGCGGTTTAAAATCGATTGCAAACGTTTGTGAAATCAGCGAGTTATCCGCATCTCGAGGCACCGCAGGTTTTGCAGATGAGGCATCCCTCCTGATAGACCAACGATTCGCCGCCGCAGTTGGGACACTTCTTTCCGCGGGCTTCGGTACCGTCGAGGACATACTTCTTCAGGGCACGCTCCACACCATTCTTCCAGGTGTTGATACTTTCGCTGTCGAGTTGCAACGAGCTTACCAATTTGATGACCTGCTCGATAGGCATGCGGTAGCGCAACACACCCGAGATGAGCTTGGCATAATTCCAGTACTCCTTGTTGAACTTCTCAGACAAGCCTTCGATGGTGACCTTGTAGCCCCGTTTGTTCTGGAACTGAAAGTCGTACCGCTTGTTGCCGTTCTCGTCGACGTTCTTGATGATATGTCCGTACATCAGCGTTTTGGGCAGGATGATGCCTTCTTCGTCGTCCAGCACACCGGTAAAGATCTCGTAGGGATGTCCGTCGAGCAGTCCCACGAAAGCCACCCATTTCTCCTTGTTGTTCTGAAAGCGTACCACTTCGGCTTCGAGTATCCGCGGGCGGGTTTCCACGATTGTGGGTGGTTTGCAGGGGGGGAGTTCCTCCTTTTTATCGTTCTTGGCAGAGATCAGAATGCCCGAGCGCGACCCGTCGCGATAGACCGTGCATCCCTTGCATCCCGAACGCCATGCCTCGATGTAGAGACGGTTCACCAGCTCTTCGTCCACATCCGAAGGCAGGTTGATGGTTACGCTGATGGAGTGGTCTACCCATTTCTGGATGCGTCCCTGCATCTTTACCTTCATCATCCAGTCCACGTCGTTGGCGGTTGCTTTGTAATAAGGTGAGCGTTTCACCATCTCGTCTATCTCTTCCTGTGTGTATCGCTTGGCAGGATTCATGCCTTGCGCTTCCATCCAGGTGACAAATTTGGGGTGGAAGACGATGTACTCTTCGAAAGCATCTCCCGTTTCGTCCACGAAGTCGATGCGTATATTGGTGTCGTTAGGGTTTACTTTCCGGCGACGTTTATAGACCGGCAGGAACACGGGTTCGATGCCCGAGGTGGTCTGCGTCATCAGGCTGGTGGTACCGGTGGGGGCGATGGTGAGGCAGGCAATGTTGCGGCGACCGTACTTGGTCATCTCCTCGTAGAGTTCGGGGTCGGCTTCGCGCAGGCGGTTGATGAAGGGGTTGTGTTGTTCGCGTGTGCTGTCATAGATCTCGAAGGCACCGCGCTCCCTTGCCATGTCGACGGACGAACGGTAGGCGCTCAGGGCTACGCATTGGTGTACTTTCTCCGAGAAGGCAGTTGCCTCTTCGGTGCCGTAGCACAGATTGAGAGATGCCAGCATGTCGCCTTCGGCAGTGATGCCTACACCGGTACGCCGTCCCTGTCCGCTCTTCTTGTATATCTTCTGCCACAGCTGACGTTCGGTGTGTTTCACCTCTTCGTCTTCGGGGTCGGTGTCAATCTTCTTCATAATCTGCTCAATCTTCTCCAACTCCAGGTCGATGATGTCGTCCATGATGCGTTGTGCCAGCGCTACATGTTTGCGGAAGAGGTCGAAGTCGAAGTAGGCATCCGGCTTGAACGGATTCACCACATAAGAGTAGAGGTTGATGGCAAGCAGCCGGCAGGAGTCGTAGGGGCAGAGGGGGATTTCGCCGCACGGGTTGGTCGATACGGTACGGAAGCCCCGGTCGGCGTAGCAGTCGGGTACCGAGTCGCGCAGGATGGTATCCCAGAAGAGCACGCCCGGTTCTGCCGATTTCCATGCGTTGTGCACAATCTTTTTCCAAAGCTGTGTGGCGTTAATCTCCTTGACTACGGTAGGCAGGGGGGAATCGACAGGGTATTGCTGCCGGTAGGGTGTTTTGTCGATGACTGCTTTCATGAAGGCGTCGTCTATTTTGACGGATACATTGGCGCCGGTCACCTTCCCTTCTGTCATCTTGGCATCGATAAACGATTCCGAGTCGGGGTGTTTGATAGATACGCTCAGCATTAGTGCGCCGCGTCGACCGTCTTGTGCCACTTCGCGGGTAGAGTTGGAGTAACGTTCCATGAAGGGCACTAATCCGGTGGAGGTGAGCGCCGAGTTCTTCACGGGAGAGCCTTTGGGACGGATGTGCGAGAGGTCGTGTCCCACGCCGCCGCGTCGTTTCATGAGTTGTACCTGCTCTTCGTCAACCTTGAAGATAGCGCCGTAGGAATCGGCTTCACCGTCTACTCCGATGACGAAGCAGTTGGACAGTGACGCTACCTGATAGTTGTTTCCGATGCCGGTCATGGGGCTACCCTGCGGAACGATGTACTTAAAGTGGTCGAGCAATCCGAATAGTTCGTCCGCACTGAGCGGATTGGGATACTTAGCCTCGATACGGGCTACTTCATTGGCTATTCGCCAATGCATGTCTTCCGGTGACTTTTCGTAGATGGCACCAAAAGAATCTTTTACGGCATACTTGTTCACCCATACGCGAGCAGCAAGTTCATCGCCTTGAAAGTATCGCAGGGATTCTTCGTAGGCTTCCTCGTAAGTGTAAGTTTCCTTTTTCACGATGCAATTTAGTTTGTTTGGGTATTAATTTTGTCTGTAGTTGATTTAAACTGTTTGCAAAGCTATGGATGTTTTTTAATACGACCAAATAAAAGATGAGATAAAGTTATGAATAGGATGAAGTTTTCCAAAGTATATACTCAATTAGTTGATATTTAGTGTTTTCTTTCTTTGTGTAATGCTTAAAAGTTTGCTAAAATGAAAATATGATGAGGTTTGCTATATACCTTTTTGGAAATCTGTTTATGCGTTTTTCTCTTCCTTCCAATCAGAAATGAAGTACTGTGCCTCCTTTTCGGTGAGTAAACCTGTTCACAAAAATACGATGGAGCCAAAATTGTGTATCTTTGCCGCGTCTATGATATAGATTGAACCGAAAAAAAGAAATGATATGAACAGTTTAAAGACAAGAAGAACCATTCGTCGCTATCGGTCGGAAGATGTTCCGGCAACATTGCTCGGCGACTTGTTGGAATCTGCCTGCCGCGCTTCTACGGTGGGTAATATGCAGACTTACAGTGTCGTGGTGACGCGTGATGCTGCCCGCAAGGCAGCTTTGGCGCCGGCACACTTCAATCAGCCGATGGTACAGACGGCACCTCTGGTACTTACGTTCTGCATCGACTTGCACCGTTTCAGTCTGTGGTGCGAGCAACGCAAGGCAACGCCCGGTTACAACAACTTCGAATGGTTTGTGACGGGGGCTGTGGATACATTGCTGGCTGCGCAGACATTCTGTGTGGCAGCCGAAGAGGCAGGTTTGGGCATCTGCTACTTAGGTACGACAACCTACAACGCACAACAGATCATTGATGCGCTGAAGCTGCCGGAGCTGGTCTTTCCGATTACTACCATTACAGTAGGCTATCCCGACGAAACGCCGGAACAACCCGACCGTCTGCCGCTGGAGGCAATCGTGCACGACGAATATTATCACGATTATACCCCCGATAGCATCAACCGCCTGTATGCTTTCAAGGAGGCATTGCCCGAGAATCTCCGGTTTGTGCGCGAGAATAATAAGGAAACGTTGGCACAGGTGTTCACCGACATTCGTTACACAAAAGCCGACAGTGAACACTTCTCCCGTGCATTGTGGGAGGCAATGAAGAAGCAGGGATTTTGAGATGAGGACAGGTAACAAAACGTTGGAACCCCGCTAAAGCTATCTTGACTTTAGCGGGGTTCCAATATTTCGGTGCACAAAACGCTGTCCGAGGGGGATTTACTGCGATGTCTCTTGCCGATGCAACCGATAGTACTTCCGCATGAACCACACATACAGCAAAGCAAGCATCAGCATCGTACCTGCCAAGTACAAATACCCATATCCTGCCGAATAAGCGGGCAGATACCCTGCGATGATAATGCCTTGTAAACTCATATA
>JAISGR010000123.1 GCA_031262995.1 Prevotellaceae bacterium
GGTAATATTTATTGCACGGTTTTCCGGAATGTACAGAGGCAGTGTCATCGTGCTATCTCCAATATGCAGACAGATGCAGACAGATGCAGACGGATTGCAGACAGATATATTTATGAAACAATGCGGTGATTTTCAATTTATTATCACCCATGCAGACAGTGCAGACGGTTTTTTTACACTAAAACATTATATGAATATATCACCATCGTTATACCCCCCCCGGGGGGGGGTGGGTACTAAAAAATATATTTCTCGCATACTTTTATATAAAAAAACCGTCTGCACTGTCTGCATCGGGCGTAATTCGCTCATAATAAATACGTTAACGTACAAAAATATCCGTCTGCAATCCGTCTGCATCTGTCTGCATCTGTCTGCATCCGTCTGCGAGTAACTTTGCGGTTTTTACACGACTTCGCGGGGCGCGAAGCATCGCGTCCCGAACAAATCCCCCCGAACCGGTGCCGGACAAGCACCGATTCGGGGGGATTTGTGTGGAGGGTTGCCCATCAGAAAGGCAAGAACCAATAGCCTCCTTTGCCGTTGGATGTTATCGTTCCCATGCCGGGCGAGGCGATGTGCATGCCGGCGACGGGGATGCGGTGCGCTGCCACGAACTTCAGAATCTGTTCCCGCGAGCGGGCAGCCAGGGCAGGGTCGGTGTCATAGGTCACGGAGACTTGCGGGAAGGGCATTTGCACCGCCATGGCATGTGCCAGGTCGCCCCATATCAGCAGCTGCTCGTTGCCCGAACGGAGCAGGCAGGCGATGTGTCCGGGGGTGTGTCCGTAGGTAGCCAGGTAGAAGATGCCGTCGCCCTGCTTCTCTCCTATCTCTTCGGGCGATACCAATTGCACGTTGTCCTTATAGGCGTTGAAGGCGCGCACGGCTCCCTCCTGCTTCTGGGTGTCGACCCAGTAACGCTTCTCGATGTCCGACATGATGAGCCGCGCACGGGGAAAGGCGCGCTGTCCGTCGGCAGCGAGCATGCCGCCGATGTGGTCGCCGTGTGCATGGGTGATCACGAGTGTGCCGATCTCTTCGGGCTTCACGCCCGCGGCAGCCAGGTTCTGCTTCAGGTTGCGTCCGAAGCCGGTATCGAACAGGATGTTTCCCCCGGGCGTCTTCACCAAAAAGGCATTCACGGCGTTGGGGTAAGTGCCGTCGGGGATGGCTTGCGCCAGCATCTCGGGCGTGGCGCCAACCAGGATGGAGGGATTGCCTTTGCCTTGATTCTCGGGCAGCAGCACAACTTCATACGCACCCACCTTGTGTGTACGGATAGCAGCGGAAGCAGCTTCTTGGGCGCTTCCCGCGAGTGGAACACAGAGTAACATCATCAGGGAAATCACATTCTTTTTCATTTTCACTTTCTATTTTGAGGGTTTATAATGCACGCACCGCCCATCAAGACCGTTGCCTCGGATGAAGCCCTTTCATGGTATGATTCTGTTTCATTGTATGGGTCGCAAAGATAGGGCAAACGGCACAAACGACCAAACCGATTCTACAACTCTCTCCGAATATACCTTGTACAGGATTCCGGCGTATCATCTACAGTAAAGGATATGTATCGTATCTTCCAATCCAAACAGACAAACAGCTGAAAAGATATTGCGTCATTTTGTGGTTATTCCCATTTGAGACAAGCATACCGGGTTTCGTACACAGCCAAAAGACGCCGCCGTTCCTGTTTCAAAAAAAAAAAAACAGCTAAGTAAACCTTTTCTAATGAATAGCTTGCCGGTTTGTTTTATTGTCTCTAAGTTTGCCGTCAGATTATACAACCAAATACTAACAGTGAAAGACCCTCTCCCCATTTTCTTTTGGTTCAATTAACGAGAATTTGAGCTTA
Organism: Prevotellaceae bacterium; assembly: GCA_031262995.1. Lineage (GTDB taxonomy): Bacteria > Bacteroidota > Bacteroidia > Bacteroidales > Bacteroidaceae > Bacteroides. Next base: position 1,856 of record JAISGR010000123.1, read on the forward strand.
TACCAATCATATAAACCCGAAACAACTGTGTACAGATAGCACAGGTAATGGTTGTTTCACTTATTTCGTTATTTATGAAACACATACTACAATGGTTGCTTTGTGTATTATTGACACTATGCACTGCAAATCTTTATTCGCAGGAATTGACGGACAAGGAGAAGGAGAAGCAAGCCAAAGAGCAAGCGAAACAAGAGAAAGAGAACGAAAAGCAGGAGCGAAAGAAGAAGAAGCGAGGCGACAAAGAATCCGATGAGGAGAAACTCCGTGCCAAGTATGAACGGTTTTTGGCGGAGTACAAGCCTGCCGAAGCTACTACAGAAAGTGTGGATGCCTTCTTCGAAGAGGCTACCAATTTAAAAAAAGAGGGGATTACCGTAGATGGAATCCTCGAAGTCTTTAACAAATTCTTTGCCGCAGCCAATGTTGCCTCGGGCAACACTGCCATCAGTGTAGCGGGGCAGAAGGAGCGGTTCTACAAGCGGGCTGACAACATTTTCGCCATCATGTCGGTCATTGAAAAGCGTAACCAACTCATTGAAATGGTGCCTCAACCCTATATCGACGAAGAGATGGGGGTGAGCGACACGACGTGGGTGGCAATCAACCGGAACACCGGCGAAGAGTTTGCCAAAGGGGATGCCACACTCATATACAGCGTATCGCTCATTGCCGCCTCGGGCACTGTTTTGTTGGCAACTCAGGCGGCGAAAGATCTGCCTGCCCTCGTCACAACACTCAAGTCGTCCGGATTATCGGCAATTGCAGAGGTTCCGAAGATGGTGAAGACAGGAGCAAATATCACCATGACAGTGCGTGTGCTCCCGTTGATCATCAGTCAGATAAAAGACAATCAGGAGAAGCTGGCATACAAAAAAGCCAATGAGGCACAAGCTGCCGACGATACCCCTGCCGACGGAGACGGTTCGGAAGCGGAATAATCCGCCCATATCCATTATCGCCCCCCCGTCACCATGATTCATGTCCATATCACACCATATATATAATAGCTCTCTTCCATGAAACGAATCGGATTGTTTTCCTTGTTCCTCTTACTGACGCTTACCCTTACCGCGCAAAGCAAGGGCAAACGCGGTATGACCCTGCGGTTGGTAGGCATCACTGTCACCGACCCCGACCTGGTGCGCACTGCCGAGGAGCAGCAGCTCAAAGGCAACAACCGACCGTTGGCAATGATTGCCGGTTACGAGCAGAGCGTCCGAGCCAAGCTCGACGAAGTGGCAAGCAACTGCGGACGGTTTGAGATCTCTGACCGCAAGACCCTCGATTCGCTCAGCAACGACACTGAAGACCGCCTCTTCATGTCGCTCTCCAAACAGGAGCGCATCCATTACATCTCCACCCGGCAGAATGACTATGCGCTGAGCGGAGAGTTGACAAGCTGCCAGTTTACCCGCCGCGCAGGAGGCGCCGGATGGAGCTGCGTACTGCGGCTGAAGCTCACCGTGAACGACGCACGCAACCCGTCGGCACCTGCCATCGCCTCGCGCGAGTTTGTGAGCAACATCAAGCAGACCAAGATTCGCCCCGACCGCAGCAAGGCGTGTCAAGACGCGCTGGGCACGCTCACCGAACCCATCACCAACTTCTTTCTGGGCACCATTCCTGCCTACGGACTGCTCGATTTTGAGGGCGACCGGTACATCATTACCTGCGGCAGCAACCTGAGCATACAGAAGGGCGACAAGTTTCAAATCTCCTACGTGCGCTACACCGACGGCGAACGGGAGAGCGAGGTCGTGGGAGTGGTAGAGGTGAAAGAGGTGCGCGCCGAATCGAGCATCATCTCGTTCGACAGCGGCAAGCAGCGCATCCTCGATCTGATACCCACATTAAACATGGACAGCTTTTTGCAATGCAGGCTGTTGCTACTATAAAATAAATCAGATACAAACGTATGAGAAAGATTGTCATTTTATTATTAATCGGTCTTACCGCTACCGCCGGCTACGCACAGAAGGTGAAGCCGGTGAACTACGGCGGCTCGGTCAACCTGCTCGAAGTGAAAGGGCGGGGAAGCAGTGCCGTGTTGACATTGCGCACACTGGGCTACGGCAAGAACGACGCACTGGCACAGGAAGATGCCGAAGTGCGTGTGATTCGCGCCCTGCTCTATCAAGGATTCTCGAAAGATTATCCGCCCGTAATCTCTATCGGCGAAAGCGAAGCGGAGCAGAAGAGCGGCGGCAAGCTACAAGCATTCTTCGACGACAAAGCATATAAAGACTGCATCAGCGGCGTGCGCCCCATGGGCAAACTCGACAAGGTGAAGGGCGAGAAGGTGAAAAAGAAACCGTTCGACATCACCGTTAACTACTATGTGCTGAAGAATAAGGTATCGGGCATGAATATTGACTCTTTCGGATTTTAGCGTATGAAAAAACTTATCCTCTCTCTGTGTGTATTTGCGGCACTACCCCTCTGCGCACAAAACATCTATCAGGCACGACAGCCCAATGTGATTGTGGTGCCCTACGTAGCTCCCGGTGACAACGAGGGTGAAGAGATCAAAGTTGCCATGAGTGAAGAAGCCATTCCGCTGGCGCTGTCGATGATCAAGGAGCAGTTCAACCTGCGGAAGTTTCCCACCATCGACTTCCAGACGGAGTATCAGCGGGTGCAGAACCGTGCGCTGACCGCCTCGGCTGCCAATGCCAAGACCTCCACCCTGCAAGCCTACGTAGACGGCGCGCGCGCCGACATCTACGTTACCGTGCGCATCAGCAAGGACGACTTTGAGGGCGGCGCATCAAGCGTCACCGTGCTGCTGGAGGCGAAAGAGCGCGAAACGGGCTTCTCGCTTGCGAATGCCAGCCTCGTGAGCGACCGCTTCCGCACCGGCAAGAAAGAGCTGACGCAGTATGCGCTCGAAGGCATCCAAGAGAACTTCTTCAACCAGCTGGGGCAGGCGTTCAACAACATGGTGACCAACGGACGTGAGGTGAACCTCGTGCTCAACGTGGATGCCAATTGCGAACTCGACCTCATGGGTGACGCCGTAGGCTCCGAAGGCTTGTCGGTCGAAGAGAACCTCACCGAATGGGTTGCCCAAAATGCCTTCAAAGGCAACGGCGAAGTGCGCGCATCAGGTACCGGACTGAACGTCTACATGCGGGTGCCTGTCTATGACCCCGAAACGGGACGTCCTTATCCCATCTCACGCGCCGGAACGGCGTTTATGCGCTACCTCAACAAGCTGCTCGAGTCGGCAGGTTACAAGGTGACACGCAAACTCTCGTCGGGGCAGGTAATGGAGTTTATGGTTAATTGACAATTTCAAATCCTAATTTATGAAGAAGTATTTATTCCTGCTTGCCATGCTGCTCTGCACCCTCTCCACAGGTGCGCAAACCATCCATTTCTCGGTAGGGGAACCGGAGGAAAGCGAAGCGCTGACGCCCGAGGTGAGGAAACTGTTGCAGACTAAAATAGAACAGATCGTGACCCGTAACAGTGCCGGAGCATCGTCGGCATACAACCCCTTTGTGATTGAATCGAGCCTGCAAATAGCCGACAAGAAGAAGAGCACCGGACTGACGCGCAACGTCACGCTGGTAAAGGGTGAGCTGACGCTCATTGTGCGCAACTACTTAGACAACAGCATGTATTACAGCGCCGTGGTTGCCCTCACCGGCAATGCCCTTGAGGGAGAAGACCCCTACAAGTCGATGGTGACAAGCATCAAATCGACCGATCCCGCCTACACCCGCTTTATCCGCACTGCGCGGCAGAAGATTGAGGAGTACTACGCCACCAACTGCTCCGTAGTGATGCAGAAGGCGCAGAGCCTCGCCGACCTGAAGCAATACCACGAAGCCATCGCCTACCTCTCGGTGATACCCGAGACAGTGCCCTGCTTCGAGCAGTCGGCTGCGCTGCTCAAGAGCATCAGCAGCAAGCTGCTGGGCAATGTGCCCGACACCATCGTCATCGAACGGGTAGTGGAGAAGCCTGTGGTGGTGGAGACGCCCGCAGAAACGCCCGAACCGGAAGCCGACGAGCCGCAAATCACCCTCTCGCGCACCGACTTCCAGTTCAAGGTGGTTCGATGCTACGGCGACCGCACCTCGCAACGCATCGTCATCCTTGCCGAGATGATGAACACCGACACCGACCGCAACTCCAACGAGCACTTGGCTTTCAGGCAGTGCATCACCGACACCGGCACGGAGCTGACCAGCTTCGAGATGCAGCGCAACAGCTACTACGTGCAGATGCCGCCGCGCGTGGTTGTGACCCGCGAGTTCTACGTAACAAAGGTATTCGACCCCGTGCCCAAGCTCTCTTACGTGGAGCTGAACATCGGGCGAACCACGGTAATGATTCGTAATCTGAAAGTAACATGGGACGAATCGCACTAACCCTCACACTCACGGCGATACTCCTGCTCCACGGCTTCGTTCCGCTCTCCGCGCAAACCAAAGTCTTGGAACGTAGCGCCAAGAAGCCGCCTGCATGGCTCAACACTGCGGTCGACGGCAACCTCGTAGTGTCGGTCGAAGCCGCTTCGCTGGGTGAGGCGCAACAGAAAGCACTCACGTCGGTTACCGAGCAGATCATACAGTCGGTGGCGAGTCACGTGTCGGTGACGCAGACCAACGTCTTCTCGGAGGTCAACCGCAACGGCGACATCGATTCGCGCGATGCCTACGACCGCCTCTCGAAGATTCGCTCTGCCAATCTCCCCTTCCTGCAAGGCATCTCCCTTGCCAAGGTAACGGGTGTCTACTGGGAGAAGGTGCGCGACAAGCAAACCGAACGCGAATATTACAACTACGCCATCCTCTATCCCTTCCCGGTAGCCGAGCAGCGGAGGTTGCAGGCTGCCTTCGAGGCACTCGATGCAGAGAAGGTGGCTCAATACAAGGCGCTGGAGCGACGCATCACCGAGCTGGACGCCGTAGAGGAGATCAAACAAGTGCTTGCCGAACTGGAAGGGCTGTCTGCTTACTTCTTCGACGAGGTGCGCATCAGCGAGGTCAAGGCGCTTGCCGAACGCTATCGCCGCCTCTACGACGCCCTGTCACTGACGGGCACCTTCACCGATGGCGGCTCCTATCGCCTTCAACTGCTGCTCAACGGCAACCCCATCCGCACGGCTGCCACGCCGCGCGTCACGTCCAACTGTGCCTCGTCGCTGGAAATACGCCCCGACGACGGCGCTTTCCTCATCGCGTTCCGCACCGACGACTGCCTGCCCGAGGAGGAGAACACGCTCACCATGCGCCTGTCCATTGAGGGGCGACGATTAGAACGGAAGGTCTCTCTCAACCAAGCCGCAGGCGCAGCCCAGGCGCCCACCTTCTCGGTAGTGCCCGAAGGGAGGGTGATGATTACGACCGATTCGGTAGCCGACCGCACGCTTTACAACCTCCATATCCGCCTCACGCTCAACAACCGCGGCGGACTGCCTTTCGGACTGAAAGCGATGGAGCTGCACGTGCCCGGGCTGACCGTGCCGGTGCTCTTCGACGACATCAATGCCGTGTATAAGTCGAAAGGCATCATTCAGGTGCGCGCCACTGCCGAAGGAAAGTTTGCCGCACATGCCCTCAAACCGTCCGACCACCCCATGGTGCAAGGCGCCGTGACAGTAGTCAACCCGCAGACGGGGGCGGTGGAGCGCATTCGCCTGTCGCTGACGTATGAAAAGAACTGGTAACCCGGCGGGGGTAGAGGCACCCCCGGTTCGGGGGTAGAGGTACTCCCGGTTCGGGGGTAGAGGTACTCCCGATTCGGGGGTAGAGGTACTCCCGGTTTGTGGGTAGAGGTACTCCCGGTTCGGGGGTAGAGGTACTCCCGGTTCGGGGGTGGAGATAAGAATCAACACACAATTAAAAACAGAAAGATTATGAAAAAGAACATGCTTTTGTGGTCGCTCTTATGCGCCATCTTATTGGGATTCGGCACATCTGCCTTTGCGCAGTCCAAAGCCTTGCAAAAGGACATCAAGAAGCGAGTGAAACAACTCGAGAAAGAGGGTTGGGAGCTGCAAGCCAGCACACAGACCCTGACGTATGCCATCACTAAGTTCCGCACCTATCTGGAGGAAGACCCGGAGAATCGCATCGAGATTGTCGGCATTGCCGAAGGCAAGAACGAGAAGACGCGCG
>JAISGR010000003.1 GCA_031262995.1 Prevotellaceae bacterium
GGCAGTGGGGGTGCGGAGTTGGGGGTTAATCGTCTGCCTCGACCATCTTTCCCTTCTTGTTGAAGCGGAAGGAGACGTCGTTGAGCAGTTCGACTTCCGTTCCCCAGCGATTGCGTTCAATCTTGGTGATAACCTGGTCGGGGAAGTTGCTCTTTACATAAGCAACGATGTAGTCGGGTACCAGCACGGCAGGTACGGCAACGCGCTTGCAGTCCACTTCCGTCCATTCGCCCTTGCCGTCGAAGCTGATCTCGGAACGGTCGGTCAGGAGCACTTCGTAGTCGGTGGAGAGCAGTTCCTTGTCCACTTTGATGTACGACACTTTGGCTGAAGCAAAATGCTTGCCGATGAAACTGCGGGCGGCGGCGGGCAGCTGATTGATGTCTTGCGTAATCACATCACCCATCTGGGCGAAGCTGAACGACGGGATGGCTATCAAAGTCATGAGCAGGAGGGTAAAATACTTTTTCATACGATATGAATGTTTTGATTGGTGAATAAATGCTTGATTGTCTCGCGGGTGAAGGATTCCCTTTCCCGTTGCAAAGAACGACAGTAAATCTGGAAAGATTTGGGTGGCAATAAAGATTTAACACAGTTTTGCGCTCTACCCGAAAAAGCGTACTTTTGCCACCCATACCAATCAAATAGACAACATCATGGATAATCAACGGTATACGATGCGCGGCGTAAGCGCATCCAAAGAGGACGTACACGATGCCATCCGGCACATCGATAAAGGCATCTACCCGCATGCCTTCTGCAAAATCATTCCCGACATACTGGGCGGCGACCCCGCTTACTGCAACATCATGCACGCCGACGGCGCCGGCACCAAATCGTCGCTGGCATACATCTACTGGCGCGAGACGGGCGACCTGTCGGTGTGGAAGGGCATCGCACAGGATGCGCTCATCATGAACATCGACGACCTGCTCTGCGTGGGCGCCACCGACAACATACTGGTCTCTTCCACCATCGGACGCAACAAGCTGCTCATCCCCGGCGAGGTCATCTCTGCCATCATCAACGGCACCGACGAGCTGCTTGCCGAGCTGCGCGAGATGGGCATCGGCGTCTATGCCACCGGCGGCGAGACTGCCGACGTGGGCGACTTGGTGCGCACCATCATCGTTGACAGCACCGTGACCTGCCGCATGAAGCGCAGCCAGGTCATCGACAACGCCCACATCCGACCGGGCGACGTCATCGTGGGGCTTGCCTCCTACGGACAAGCCACCTACGAGCAGGCATACAACGGCGGCATGGGCAGCAACGGACTGACCAGCGCCCGCCACGACGTGTTCGGCAAATACCTCGCGGCGAAGTACCCCGAGAGCTACGATGCCGCCCTTCCCGCGGAGCTGGTCTACTCGGGCGCCCTCAGGCTCGACTCGCCCGTAGCCGATGCACCGCTGAATGCCGGCAAGCTGGTGCTCTCACCGACCCGCACCTACGCCCCCGTCATCAAGCAGGTACTCGACGCCCTTCGCCCGCAGATACACGGCATGGTGCACTGCTCGGGCGGCGCACAGACCAAGGTGATGCACTTCGTGAGCGACCGGTGCCGCGTGGTGAAAGACAACCTCTTCCCCATCCCCCCGCTCTTCCGCACCATTCAGGAACAGAGCGGCACCGACTGGGCAGAGATGTACAAGGTGTTCAACATGGGACATCGCATGGAGATATACCTCTCGCCCGAACAGGCACAACAGGTCATCGACATCAGCCGCAGCTTCGACATCGACGCACAAGTAATCGGACGGGTGGAAGAGGGCACGAAGAAGGAGCTGGTGATACGGAGCGAGGTGGGGGAATATTGGTATTGAAAGGACGAAGAGTCACTAACAAATAGAGAAACATTATGAAAATAAAGATCAAAAACGTCGGTCCCATCCGTCAGGGATTCACTGCCGCTGACGGCTACATGGAAATCAAAGATTTAACAGTCTTTATCGGCAATCAAGGCGCCGGGAAAAGCACTGTAACGAAGTTAATCTCTACACTATGCTGGTTGGAAAAAACACTGTTCCGCAACTATATCAAGGAATCGGATCTGAAAAAAGAAAACTTCTTCAAGAACCATTGCAGATGGCATAGATTGGAGAACTATCTGACAACCGACTCATACATACACTTCGTGGGGCACTGCTACGAATTCACCTACGAGAACAACATTTTTTCGATGAAACCTCTGGAAAAGGAGGGATATCTGGTACCGCAAATTATGTATGTACCTGCCGAACGCAATTTTCTGAGCACCGTTGACCGTCCGCGAATGCTGAAAGCGCTACCTACACCGCTATACACATTTCTTGATGAGTTTGAAACTGCCGAAAACGTTTACAAAGACGGTATCGAATTGCCATTGGACGGAGATAGCGTACGATTTGAATATAGTCCACAAAACAAGTTGGCATACATACGCGGAAACGGATACCGAATCCGGCTGTCCGAAGCCTCCAGTGGCATACAGTCAATGGCTCCGCTATTCATTGTCTCACAGTATTTGGCTAATTCCATTTTGAAGAAAAAGGAGGAAGATGCCATGAGCTTAGAGAAAAGAAGAAAGATTGAGGCGGAGATAGAGAGCATCCTCCTGAACAAAGAACTGTCGGAAGAGGTGAAAATGCTATCGCTGAAAACCATCTCAGCCAAATATGGCAAAGGATGCTTCTTTAACATCATTGAAGAGGTGGAACAGAATCTGTTCCCTACATCCCAGCGGCTCATCCTGTTTCAACTGATTGCGTTACTCAATCTGACAAAAGGGAATCGACTGTTAGTAAATACACACAGCCCTTATATTATTAATTACCTAATTCTTGCCGTAAAGGCTGCGCAACTATTTGGTTTAACACCCGAGAATGAAGAGACGAAAGAGGCAATTAAACACGATGTAGCAAAGATTGTGCCTGTTACTTCGTGTATAGAGTCGGATAGAGTCGCTGTCTACGAGATAACAAATGATGGGGCTATAAGTGCATTGGATACTGTCTACGGGATGCCTTCTGACGATAACTATCTTAATAATCTGTTAGAAGAAGTCAATACATTGTATTCGGAACTTCAAGAAATAGAAGAGAAGTATGAAGCTTGACATATTCTCTACCACATGCTTTGAACATCGCAAAGGTAGCTTTGGTATTTACGATGAAGAGGAGGATGGAAAAGAAAAGAATCCGGCTATAATTGTTCCGATAGAAGATGAACGGCGGATTGCGAGTGTAAAGAATGAAAATAGAAGAGATGTTTTTTATGTACCCTTAGACAAGAGTATTTCGTTATGGAAAGACGTTAGAGGGAAAGAGTCATTATGTGATGTATTATTGATAGTAATCTATCCCGAACAGAAATATGGATTCTATCTGGTTGAGCTAAAGGATAAGGGAAGAAGTTGGTTAAACAGCGGTATAGCTCAATTGTCATCAACTATATCAATTATGGAGAGGAGCTACTTTCTCTCCTGTTTGATAAAGAAAGTCGCTTATCTGGCAAACAAGAAGCATCCGAAGTCTAATCATAGTCATATGCAAAAGATGGAAGAGTTTAGACGGGAAACAGGTTTTAGATTAATTATTGGTACTGAAGTAAAAATAGAGGAATAATTAGAATGGCAACCACCAACCTATTAGAAAAGCTCGACGGACTGGTAGCCCGTTTCGAGGAGATAGCAACGCTCATCACCGACCCGGCGGTCATTGCCGACCAGAAACGGTATGTGCGTCTCACGAAAGAGTACAAAGAGCTGGACGACCTGATGCGCGCCCGCAAAGAGTACCGACAGCTCTTGGGCAACATCGACGAGGCAAAGAACATCCTTGCCAACGAAAGCGATACCGACATGCGCGAGATGGCACGCGAAGAATGGGACAACAGCCAGACGCGCCTGCCGCAGCTCGAAGAGGAGATCAAGCTGATGCTCGTCCCTGCCGACCCGCAAGATGCCAAGAACGTCATCCTCGAGATTCGCGGCGGTACGGGAGGCGACGAAGCTGCCATCTTTGCCGGCGACCTGTTCCGCATGTACGGCAAGTTCTGCGAATCGAAGGGATGGAAGCTGGAGGTCTCCAGCGCCAGCGAAGGCGCCGTCGGCGGATTCAAGGAGATCATCTGCTCGGTAACGGGCGACAATGTCTACGGCACCCTGAAGTACGAATCGGGCGTGCACCGCGTACAGCGAGTGCCTGCCACCGAAACGCAGGGACGCGTGCACACCTCTGCCGCCTCCGTTGCCGTGCTGCCCGAAGCCGAAGCGTTCGACGTGGTCATCAACGAGGGCGAAATCAAATGGGACACCTTCCGAAGCGGCGGAGCAGGCGGACAGAACGTGAACAAGGTTGAATCGGGCGTGCGACTGCGTTACAACTGGAAGAACCCCAACACCGGCACCGTCGAGGAGATTCTGATCGAATGTACCGAAACGCGCGACCAGCCCAAGAACAAGGAGCGTGCCCTTGCCCGACTGCGCACCTTCATCTACGACAAGGAACATCAGAAGTACGTCGACGACATTGCCTCCCGCCGCAAGACCATGGTCTCCACCGGCGACCGCTCTGCCAAGATTCGCACCTACAACTATCCGCAGGGACGCATCACCGACCATCGCATCAACTACACCATCTACAACCTTGCCGCCTTCATGGACGGCGACATTCAAGACTGCATCGACCACCTCACCGTGGCAGAGAATGCGGAACGATTGAAGGAGAGCGAGTTGTAAGCAAAGGTACGTTTCATTAACAATCAAATAGAATGAGAAGAATTTTCACTATCGCCATATTGATTACCCTGACATCAATGGCGAATGCACAGGATTATAAGGCTGACTTTCTGAAATACTATCAGAAAGGAGACACACTTCAACAACGGAAAGTATTGCAAGCGTGGGAACAAAAAAGCCCGAAGGATGCAGAGTTGTTCACCTGCTATTCAAATTACTACATGGGTCTGTCGCGACAGGAGGTAGTCGGTCTCACCACCGAGCAGCCGGACGGAGAAGCGCTCGTCTTAACAGACAACGACGGCAACGTTGCCGGTTATATGGGCAGTACGATTACCTATCAAACAGCGATGTTACAAAAGGGGATCGATAAACTCAATGAGGGTATTGCTCTCTATCCCGACAGATTGGATATGCGCTTCGGAATAGTCTATCTTTTGGGCGTCAACAAGCAATGGAAGGCATTTGCCGATAACATTATAAAAACGATTCAATACTCCGCCCGAAACAAGAATAAATGGACGTGGACAGAGAATCATCCTTTTACGGATGGCGAAGAAGGATTCTTAGCTGCCTTGCAGGACTATCAGTTGCAACTATACAACACTGAAGATGACACGTTGCTGCCTTACATGAGAGCCATCGCGCAGGAGGTTTTGAAGCATTACCCCAAACATGTGGAAAGCATGTCAAACATAGCCATTACATACATGTTGACACAAAAGTACAATGAAGCCTTAAATTTTCTGCTGCAAGCCGAAAAGTATGCACCTAACGACACCGTCGTATTGGAAAATATTGCTTATTGCTACGAGCATATAGGTGAAGATGTGAAAGCAAAAAAATATCGTCAAAGGATAGAGGAATTAACGAAAGAATAAAATACAACGATAATATGACCCCCCAACAACTTTATCAACATATCCTGCGCAAGCGTTCGTTTCTCTGCGTGGGATTGGACAGCGACATCCGGAAGATTCCGGCACACCTGCTCAGGGAGGAAGACCCTGTGTTTGCCTTCAACAAAGCCATCATCGACGCCACCGCCGACCTGTGCATCGCCTACAAGCCCAATCTGGCGTTCTACGAAAGCATGGGCGTGGCAGGCTGGACGGCTTTTGAAAAGAGCGTGAAGTACATCCGCACCAACTATCCCGACCAGTTCATCATTGCCGACGCCAAGCGGGGAGACATCGGCAACACCTCCGCCATGTATGCCCGCACCTTCTTTGAAGAGTTGGACATCGATGCCGTCACCGTGGCTCCGTACATGGGCGAAGACAGCGTAACACCCTTCCTCACCTACCCCGACAAATGGGTCATTCTGTTGGCACTCACCAGCAACAAGGGTTCGCACGACTTCCAGCTGACGGCAGCTGCCGACGGCGAGCGGCTGTTCGAGAAGGTGTTGCGCACCTCCCAAGAGTGGGCAGGCGACGACCGCCTGATGTATGTCGTAGGCGCCACGCAAGGCGAGGCGTTCGAGGATGTGCGCCGGATTGCCCCCCGTCACTTCCTGCTGGTACCGGGCGTGGGCGCCCAAGGCGGTTCGCTCGAAGAGGTGTGCCGATATGGCATGACCGACCGGTGTGGACTGATTGTCAACTCCAGCCGTGCCATTCTCTATGCCGACAACGGCGAGCATTTTGCCGATGCCGCCCGACAGGCAGCGCAAGAGGTGCAGCAGGCAATGAGCCGACTGTTGTAGCCCAACCACCTCCATCATGAATATCGAATCCTTCCGCGACCACTGCATCGGCATCAAAGGAGCCACAGAGAGCTTCCCTTTCATCGACCCGAACGTCCTCGTCTTCAAGGTGATGGGGAAGATGTTTGCCTACATCGACATTGCACCGAAAGACGGCGTATTCCGTGCCTGCATGAAGTGCGACCCGGAGCGCTCGGTAGCCTTGCGGGCTGAATACGCCGGTGTTACAAGCGGCATCCATACCCCGCACGCGGCATGGAACGCGGTCTACTTGGAGAGCGATGTGCCCGATACGCTGATTGCCGAGCTGATCAAGCACTCCGCAGACGAGGTCATCAGCCATTTGCCGAAGAAAAGACAACAGGCATATCACAACAGCATAGCAACAGCGCCATGAAGAGAGCCATCGTTATCGGCGCCACTTCCGGCATCGGACGCGAAGTAGCCTGCCGCCTTGCGGGCGAAGGCTGGTTAGTCGGCGCCTGCGGGCGACGCGAGGCGTTGCTGCAAGCGTTACAGGCGGCTGCTCCTGCGGGTCGGATAGTCATCCAGCCGCTCGATGTCACCGACCCCCAAGCGCCGGAACGGTTGCAGGAATTGATCGAACGGATGGGCGGGATGGACTTGTTCTTCCTTGCCTCGGGTATCGGCAACCAGAACCCGTCGTTGCAACCCGATGTGGAGCTGCACACGCTCCGCACCAACGGAGAAGGATTCGTACGAATGGTTGTGACGGCGTTCAACCACTTCAAAGCCCAAGCAAGCCAAGCCGGTCAACAAGCAAGAAGCGGCGGACACATCGCCGTCATCAGCTCCATTGCCGGAACGAAAGGACTGGGCATGGCGCCCGCCTACTCTGCCACGAAACGGATGCAAAACACCTACATCGAAGCATTGGCGCAACTGTCGAGGATGCAACACCTGCACATCCGCTTCACCGACATCCGCCCCGGCTTTGTCGATACCGACCTGCTGAGCGGCAAGCGCTATCCGCTGCTCATGCCGGTGGAACGCGTGGCAAACCGGATCATGAAAGCCATACACAGCAGCGAACGCCGATGCCCCCGCTATCGCATCATCGTGATCGACGGACGCTACCGCCTGCTGGTCTTCTTCTGGCGACTGATACCGCGCCAGCTGTGGGAACGGTTACCGATAAGAAACTGAAACAGTACCCATTTCCCTGAATAGGTCAGATTTTCTCCGTATCAACCAATCAGATAACGTCCGATGTTCCGCTTCTCCTTGTCGAAGCTCACGCCGACCTTTACCAGTTGCCGTCCGTCGAGGGTGTAGGGCAGCAGGTACTCTTTATCGTCTATCTGCCGGAGGGCGGCTTCGGCGGTGTCGTTCAACTTGAACTCGAAGAGGTAGAGGTACTTATCGGTCTTCACCACGGCATCGGCGCGACCGTGGGCGCTGCGCACTTCGGCTTGCACGAACTCGCCCATCAGGGTGAGGACGACGTAGAAGATGGCTTGGTAGTGACGTTCAGTGTCGTCGCTCAACTCGTAGGGGATGCCGGCGAAAAAGACCTTCAAGCTGTTGAGGAAGCTCTCCACGTCGCCCGCTTCAAGTTCGTCGAGGAAGCGGTCGATGTAAGAAGCGGTGCTGTCGTCGGGCACGGTGCTGTAATAGGGCGACAGGAATTTTAGGAATCCGTAGCGCACCTCGTCGTTGGGGAAGCCCAGCGTGTACATCCGTCTCTTGGACTGATAACCCAGGATGGTGAGGTAGCCACTCTGGTAGATCAGGGGGATGGGGTTGCGCTTGTCTGCCTTGTATTCGGCAAAGTCGATAGCTGCCATGCGGGCACCGTCGATGAGGCGGCGCAGGTCGTAATCGCTCTTCGTAAGTAGATCGGCAAGGAAGGTGGGGGTACCGGTTTGGAACCAGTAATCACCGAACTGTCCGGATTGCAGGGTGTTCAGCACGCTGAACGGGTTGAACATACCGACCGAGTCAACGGCGAAGCGGTAACCGTCGTACCGTTGCGTCATCTCGGCAACGGCTTCGTCGAAACTCATCCTTTGCCTCTTTGCCAGCGCCGCTATCTCCGGTTGGAACACTTGCAGCAGTTCCTCTTTTGTGATGCCGCACAGTTCCGAATAATCCGTCCACATGCTGATGTCGGAGAGCTGATTCAGGTCGCTGAACACACTCACCTGTGAGAATTTGGTTACACCGGTGATGAAGACGAAGCGCAGGTAGTCGCCCGCGCTCTTCAGCACACCGTAGAAGGCCTTCAGTGCGCGACGCAGTTGGTCGCTCAGCCTTTCATCGAGCAGGTTAGCCAGCAACGGTTTGTCGTATTCGTCGATGAGCACGACAACGCGCTTGCCGCTCTGTTCACAGGCACGTTTAATGACATATTCAAATCTCTCTTCCGGATCGCGGTCTCGCTTCTCATCGCCATAGAGAGCTTCCCACACCTCCAAGTGCTTATTCAGGATGGCTATCAAGCTTTCTATCGAGTCATAGTTCTTGGCATTCAGGTCGAGATGCAACACCGGGTATTTCTCCCATTTCGTCTCTAACCGTTCGATGGCAAGTCCTTCGAACAATTCTTTCCGTCCTTCGAAATAGGCTTCGAAAGCAGATACGAGCAGGCTCTTCCCGAAGCGGCGCGGACGGCTCAGGAAGTAGGGACTATCCGTAGATGCCAGCCGATACATCAAGGCTGTTTTATCTACATACAAGTAGCCACCGGTGCGCAGCACCTCAAACGACTGGATGCCGATCGGCAGTTTACGAATCTGTTCCATAATGCATTGTCTTTTAATGAGTACGGGGACAAAGATACGCAAATCCAATGGACAATGGACAATTAAACAAAAAACAGCCGGAATACCCAAATATGCCATCCGCTTCACCGACATCCGCGCCGGCTGTGGGAACGAGTACCCATTTTCGTGAGTAGAAGTACTTATTCTCCTGAGCAGAAGTACTCGCCAAGCCGAGTAGAAGTATTCGCCGAGCTGAAAAGAAGTACTCAATGAAATGAGCAGAAGTACTCACAAGATTGAAATAAAGAACCCACAGAAATGAAATAAAGAACTCACAGAAATGAAATAAAGAACCCACAAGATTGAGTAAAAGCTCTCGCAGAAACGGGTAGAAGCACTCACGAAGTTGAGTAGAAAATGATGTTTTTGTAGATTCTGTATAAAAGCAATTACATTCTTGTTAATTTTGTGCATTCAATTACAAAGAGATTAAAGTTATGGATTCTCAATTAAAGCAAGAGTGCATCGAGCTACTCCGGTCTAACCGCAATTTAGTACTGACCGGTGCGCCCGGTACCGGAAAGACACACTTGGCTAAACAAATAGCCGAGCAACTCACTCTGGGAGTAGACGGTCATATCGGCTTCGTTCAATTTCACCCCTCTTATGATTATACGGATTTCGTGGAAGGATTGCGCCCGACAGCGCCGGATGCACAAGGAAATATCGGGTTTGAACGGAAGGATGGGGTGTTTAAGGAGTTCTGCAAAAAGGCAGCGGAATCTTTGATGTCACCAGAAATGGAAGAGCAAGATGAAGAGGAAGATGATCTGATTGAGGAACAGGTTCCAGCCGAAAGGGAAGATGTTGCCAAGGAAGAGACCTCATCAAAAGGGAAATCTTATAATGAAATCTATAACTCGATATACAACGATATTAAGGCTGGAAAGTTGAAGAAGCTCAAGAGAGTGGCAGGTCGGAGTATTAAACAGGGAAGAAAGCACATGAAATTGTTCTTTGTTCACTTTATCTCACACAATATTCGAGAAGTTCCAAAATCAAGAGATTTAGATCTATTAATCGATAGGCTAACTCAAGGTGGAACAAAAGCTGTTGATCCTACGATGTATACGGGTATGCTCCAAGAGATGCTGAATCGATATTACGATGAGCCAACACCAAGAAATCTTACTCCTGTTCAAGAATATGACGCGCATAAAACGCTCAAAGCGATAGATGTACGTGGTTCGGAACCAATAGCTCCGGAATCCGATACCCCTACTCAACTTCCTTTCGTCTTCATTATCGACGAAATCAACCGGGGAGAACTCTCCAAGATATTCGGCGAACTCTTCTTCTCCATCGACCCGGGCTATCGGGGAGAGAAAGGAAGAGTAAGCACCCAATACCAAAACATGGTGTCGGATGAGGATGTCTTTGCAGATGGGTTCTATATCCCCGAGAACGTCTATATCATCGGAACGATGAACGACATTGACCGGAGCGTGGAAAGCATGGACTTTGCCATTCGCCGTCGCTTTGCATGGAAAGAGATAACGGCGGGGGATACGATGGAGGAGATTCTTTCCCAACTTCCCGGGAATATTCGGGCAGAAGCCAAACGCAGGATGATTTCCCTGAATGAGGCAATAGAGCAGATGGAAGGTCTCGGCACACCTTATCACATCGGTGCCGCCTATTTCCTGAAGCTGAAAGAGTACGACGGCGACTTCGACAAACTCTGGGATTATCATTTGCAAGGATTACTCTTTGAATACCTGCGCGGCACCCGAAACAGCCAAGAAGATTTGGAGACATTGAAGCGAGCCTATCAACAAACACGAGCAGAGAATGGCAGTAATACAGCTGACTGACAACTCTTCCCGGAAATGGAGCGACCCGGAAATCGCCGACGATTACCCCAATCTCCGCCTCATCGCCAATCGGAGTATTACCGAGCTGGTGCAGCAAGCGCCGAATCTGCTCATCTTTCCACATTCGCTCCAAGCAGGCAAAGATAAGTTAGGGAAAGAGAGCGTGCTTTCATTGATGCCATGCAGCGGTGGGTATCAGGTGAGCACGGGCAACATCATGGGCTTCATCGGCATCAACGACACACAACTGTCCATCACTTCCCGCTTTGCACGGAACCATGAGGCAGAAGGCGATTATTTCCTGCATTACCTGTTGAGCAGGGTGTCTGCCGTCAACCTGTTCGATTGGGAGCACGAAGTGAGCAACCATACCATTTTCGACTTTCTGATTTATCTCTTTCCCCGCTACCTGAACGATGCGTTGTCGCAGGGCTTGTATAAAGAGTATCAACACCGCGAGTACAACGATGCCAATGTGCGGGGAACAATTGACGTGAGCAGGCACATCCGCCGGAATATCCCGTTCAGCGGACGCATCGCCTATCGCACCCGTGAGTTCAGTTACGATAACGTCATCACACAGCTGATACGTCATACCATCGAGTATATCCGCCGCCACCGATTGGGGCATGCCGTTCTGAGCAGCAATGCCGATACGGAAAGTTTTGTCCAGCAGATAGTCGAAGCCACACCCGGTTACAGTCTGCGCGACAGACAGCAAATTGTCAACCGGAACCTGCGTCCGAAGCGCCATCCTTATTTTTGGAAATATGCGGAGCTTCAACGCCTCTGCCTGCAAATACTGCGTCAAGAGGCGTTGAAGTACGGAGCGGCGGAAGACAAAGTCTATGGCGTGCTCTTTGACGGGGCTTGGTTGTGGGAAGAGTACTTGGCGCTCCTGCTGAAAGAGGTCGGGTTTCAACATCCGCAAAACAAAGAAAGGAAAGGGAGTATCCACCTATTTACCAACAGCCGCAGGTATCCGCGTTATCCCGACTATTACAGAGAGGACGAAGTGTGGGATGCCAAATACAAGCATCTCTCTACCAATGAAACCATTGACAGGAACGACATGCACCAACTCATCGCTTACATGCACCACTTCAAGGCATTGCAAGGAGGTTTCATCTGCCCGCACAAAGGGACACTTCAACCGACTCAAGAACCAATAGGAACGCTGAAAGGACACGGCGGCGATGTCCGCTTGCTCAAAGTAGGCATACCGACATGCGATGATTGGTCATCGTTTTGCCAAGAGATGAATCAGACGGAATCCCGAATAAAAGGGCTGTTTTAGATACAAAAGCAGGGGCGTCTGTTCCGACTGCGCATCACTCGCACACCGTGTAAATATCGGGGTAGTTGCGTCCCTGTCCGTCATAGTCCAATCCGTAGCCCACGATGAAGTCATTGGGGATGCGCATTGCCACATAGGCGATATTGAGGTCAATTTTCAGCTTGCCGGGTTTTACCAGCAGCGAGGCAATGTGCAGCTCTTTGAGGCTGCGTGTACCGAGCGTTTCAAGGAGGCGTTGCATGGTCAGCCCCGTGTCGACAATGTCTTCGACGATGACAACGGTGCGGTTGGTCAAGTCTTCGTTGATGCCGATCACTTCCTTGATGGTGCCGGTGGAGGAGACGCCCTGATAGGATGCCAGCTTGACGAACGACACTTCGCACGGAATGGTGATGTGCTTCATCAGGTCGGCGGTAAACATGAACGAGCCGTTCAGTACGCTCAGGAAGAGGGGGTTCTTGCCTGCCAGGTCTCGATTGATTTCTTCTGCCACGCGGGCAACCTCTCTCTGAATCACTGCTGCCGGAATAGATACGGCAAAGGTTTTGTCTTTAATTTGAATGGTATTCATTGTCCGGGTAATTAAAATAATGGGCGCAAAAATACAACTATTATCTCACCCCATGCATCATCCGTTGCAATTTCTTTGTCAGCAGGAAGAGTATCAGCGAAGCGGCAGCCGACATCACAACGAATATCAGGAAGAAGTCGAACATCGTTTCGATGCGGTAGCCCAGCAAGGATTTCACCTTACCGGCTTCGGGATAGAGGCCGCTCAGTACGCCGGCAAACTTGTTGGCTGCGGCGTTCGACATGTACCAGATGCCCATCATCAGCGAGGCAAAGCGCACGGGTGTGAGCTTGTTGACCATCGACAAGCCGATGGGAGAGAGGCAGATCTCGCCCATCGTGTGGATGAAGTACAGTCCCACGAGCCAAAGCATGCTCACCTTGACGCCCGGCTGCACATCTTTCACGCCGAAGCAGATGACCAGGTAGCCCAGCGAGAGCAGCAACAGTCCGATGGCTTGCTTGGTAGGCGATGCCGGCTCCATGCCCCGTTTGTCGAAGGCGCGCCATACGCCCGGCATGACGGCGGCAAGTATCACCACAAAGAAGGGATTGAACGACTGAAACCACGATGCGGGCATGTCCCAACCCAGTATGGTGCGGTCGGTCTGCTCGGCGGCAAACAGGGTGAGCGAAGCGCCTGCCTGCTCGTAGGCTGCCCAGAAAAAGATGACAAAGAAGGCAATGATATAGATCACGAAGATGCGGCTGCGCTCAATCTTGGTCAGCGAGCCGTCGAGCAGAATGCTTGTCGGCAGCACGATGCAGGCGGTGAAGATACCTACGCTGACCCAGTCGCCCGCAAACAACTTGTAGAAGAGCACTCCCAGCAACACGGTCAGCCCGCACAGCATCAGCCCGTTCGTCCGTTTCTCCTTCTTCCTTTTCGCGACATCGGCAGCGGTCGACGGCTGTTCTTTCTCCTGTTTGGCGCCTGTCTTCGCATCGGGAACGATGCCTATCTGTTCTCCTGCGGGCGAAACGATGTATTTGTTCTTCTGCGTCTCGAAGAGCAGCACCACAAGCAGCGTCACAATGCCGGCTATCAGGAACCCCCATTTGAAGTCGTGCGGGTCGCCCGTCTCGCCGAAGTATCCGCAGACCAGCGGCGCCAGGAAGGAGCCGACATTGACGCCCATGTAGAAGATGGTGTAGGCGGCATCCAATCGCTTGTCGTTAGGCTCATACAGTTGTCCGACCAGCGTGGAGACTGTCGGCTTGAAGCATCCGTTGCCCAGTATCAGCAGCGCCAGCCCGCTATACATCAGCGCGTGCGACATGGATACCGACTCGAGCATGGATGCGCTGAAGAACATCAGGAACTGTCCGGCAGCCATCATGACGGCGCCCCAGAAGATGGAGCGTCGTATTCCCCAGTACTTATCGGCAATGTAGCCGCCGATGAGCGGGGTGAGATAGACCAATCCGGTATAGCTGCCATAGATGGAAGCCGCTTTCTCGGTATCGAAGAGCAACGCCTGTGTAAGGAACAGGATAAAGATGGCACGCATGCCGTAATAGCTGAAACGCTCCGCTGTGCTGGTAGCGAAGATGAGGTACAAGCCTTTGGGGTGACGGGGAGAACTCATTGTGCGGGTATGGTATTTATCTGATAAAATTCGTTCCGATATATGCTTCCGCCTGCGGAACGGGTTGCTTGGCGGCGTGTATGCTCTTCAGCAGCCATGCCATGTTGCGTCCGAGCGTGCGCATGGTTTGCAGTCCTTCTGCATCCTGATGGGCTTCGCCGGGGATGCAGCCATGCACCATGTTCCAGTATTGCGACGAGACGAGGGGCATGTTGTTTATGGTGAAGTACTTGTTCAGTCGGTCGAAGGCAGCGCTGGCTCCGCCGCGGCGGCAGACGGCGACCGATGCCGCCGGTTTGTATGCCAACAGCTCGGAGGCAGAATAGAACAGGCGGTCGAGCAGGGCACAGAGTGAGCCGTTGGGTGCGGCATAATAGACGGGCGAACCGATAATCATCCCGTCGGCTTCGCGGCAGGCATCATACACCTTATTATACAGTTCGTCGTGAAACGTGCATCGTCCGAGTGCGCCGCATTTGTTGCAGGCGATGCAACCTTGCACGGCGCGCACGCCGATGCCGATGATTTCCGTATCAATGCCTTCGGCTGTCAAGGCTTTGGCTGCTTCCGACAGGGCAATGGCTGTATTGCCGTTCTTATTCGGACTTCCGTTGAGTAAGAGCACTTTCATGGTTCTTTGGGGTTTACAGTTATAATGAATGATTAATGTCGGGCAAAAGTAGGTAATTTCCCGCAAACTCCGGCAGGTCGGAGCGTGTGTCTCTCTATTTCGTGCGGAACAGGCTAACGAGAGGTCACGGTTTATTCATTGAGACGGAAGCGCAGTCCCATTGGCATTCGGTTGAAAAGCCAATAGGAGATGCGCTTCCGTACATAGAGAGTAATGCCCGTTCGGGCGGTGGATTCGTTATTCGTACCTTATCGCCTCGATCGGATCCAAATCGGCAGCTTTCTTGGCAGGATACCAGCCGAAGAAGACACCGGTGACCGTGCAGACGGCAAACGCCAGCAGCACGCTCCACAGCTGAATGAAGACAGGCCAGTGAGCTACGCTCTTCACGAGATACGAGGCGCCGCAACCGATGAAGACGCCAATCAGACCGCCCGTGATGCTGATGAGAATGGCTTCGATGAGGAACTGCGACAGGATGTCAACGCCCCGCGCACCGACCGACATGCGCAGCCCAATCTCGCGGGTACGCTCGGTGACGGAGACATACATGATGTTCATGATGCCGATACCGCCCACCAGCAGCGAGATGCCGGCGATACATGCCAAAAGCGTCGTCATCAGGTCGGTGGTGGAGTTGAGCATGGTGCTCAGCTCCTGCTGGCTGCGGATCGTGAAATCGTCCTCCTTGCCGGGCGCCAGCTTGTGGTTGCGACGCAGCAGAGAAGCCGCCTCGTCGATGGCGTAGTCGGTCATATCCTCGTCGACGGCAGAGGCAAAGATATCTTGCAGGTAAGTGATAGCAAGCAGCCGCTTCATCACCGTGGTATAGGGCGCCAATACCACGGCATCCTGGTCTTGTCCCATGGAGTTGTACCCCTTCGCTTTGAGCACACCCACCACGCGCAACGGTACCTGATTGATGCGGATGGTATGCCCTATCGGGTCTTTACCGTCCGGGAAAAGATTGTCGACAATGGTCTTGCCGATGACGCATACCTTGGCGGCGCTGTGAATATCGGCTTCGGCAAACATGATTCCGCTTTCGACGGAGAGTTGTCGGATGGTGAGATACGACACATCGACCCCCGACACCGAGGCGGGATAGTTGTTGTTGCCGGCAATGAGCTGTCCGCTCGACGATACCACCGGGCTGACGGCAGAGAGGAAGCTGGTTTCGTCGCGCAGCGATTCGTAATCGGTCAGCTTCAGCGTCTGCATGGATGAAGGGTCTTGTTGTACGCCGCCCCGTCGTTCGGCACCCGGGCGAATCATTATCATGTTCGACCCCATCTCCGAAATCTGCGACTGGATGCTGCGTTTCGACCCTTGCCCAATGGCAAGCATCGTGATGACGGACGCCACACCGATAATGATACCCAACATGGTGAGGAATGCACGCAGCTTGTTGTTTGCCAGGGCGCGCAGAGCTATTTTGAAAAGATTGGTTCCGTTCATGAGGATTAATTATTAAAGTTACTCATCTTGCTGTACCGGCAATGATGCCAGTGTTTCGGCAGCCGAGCGAATGTCCCGATTGACGGTATCTTCGATGACTTTGCCGTCGCGCAGGCGGATGTTGCGGCTGCTGTAATTGGCTATCTCGGGGTTGTGGGTGACGAAGATGATGGTACGCCCCTCCTTGTGCAACTTCTGAAAGAGCACCAGAATCTCGTAAGAGGTATGTGTGTCGAGGTTACCGGTGGCTTCGTCTGCCAGAATCACGGCGGGATTGTTCACCAGGGCGCGGGCAATCGCCACCCGTTGCATCTGTCCGCCCGACATCTGGTTCGACTTGTGCTCCAACCGGTCGCCCAGCCCAACATCCTGCAATGCCCGAATGGCAAGGCGGCGACGTTCGGATGCCGATATCGACGGGTTGTACATCAGCGGCAACTCTACATTCTCGATAGAAGTAGTCTTGGGCAGCAGGTTGTAGCTCTGGAAGACAAAGCCAATCTTGCGGTTGCGCAACCGGGCACGTTGCGGTTTGCTCATGGTGCGCACGGAGGTGCCGTCGAGCAGGTATTCGCCGCTCGTAGGCGTGTCGAGACAACCCAGTGTGTTGAGCAGCGTCGATTTGCCCGAACCCGACGAACCCATGATGGTGACAAACTCACCCTCGCTGATGCTGAAGCTGATGCCGCGCAGGGCGTGTACCGTCTCATCGCCTACGTGAAAGTCGCGGCGGATGTGCTGCAGTTCTATAACAGTTTTGCTCATAATGCTACATATATATAATTATGGTGTAATTATCGCCGTCCTGCCGGAGGTCCGGGCATGAAGGGACTGCGTTCGGCACCTCCCGCCCCGCCCATTTCGGGAACAGGAGCGCTGCTGAGGGTTGCGTCGAGCACTACTTGGGCGCCTTCGTCAATGCCTCCGGTAATCTCCGTCAGCACGCCGTTGGTGATGCCAAGCTGTACGGCATGAGCGGTAAAGGTGTTGCCGTCGCGTGTCCAGAGCTTGTGCTGCCCTTCGCAGTCGTTAATCACGGCATCCTTGCCTACCAGCGGCGTGGTGGGAGTGAAGCGCAGTGCACGTGCCGGTACACAGAGCACCTGTTGCTTGTCGACGGTGTAGATGGTGACATTGGCAGTGAGGCGCGGTTTCAGCTTGAGACCGGAGTTGGGGGCGGAGATAACCACCTCGTAGGTCACCACCGTGCTGCTCGACGAGCTGGCGGCGCTCGACGCGCTTGCCGTACCCAGCCGCACCTGCGTCACGCGTCCTTCGAACGTATCGTTGGGATAAGCATCGACGGTGAAGCTGACGCGCTGTCCTTCCTGCACGTTGCCTATGTCTGCCTCATCCACATCTGCCACGACCTGCATCTGTGTAAGGTCGGCGGCGATGGTAAAGAGCGTCGGGGTCTCGAAGCCCGAAGCAACGGTTTGCCCTGCCTCCACATCGCGGCTGATAACCACACCGTCGATAGGCGAGGTGATGGTGGCATACGACAGGTTGCGCTGTGCCTTTGCCAGTGCAGCCTCACTGCTGGCATAAGCGCTCTTCGCCTTCTGATAGTTGTAGAGGCTGGTTTCGTAGTCGGTATCGCTGATCAGTTGCTTGGCGTGCAACTCTTTGTTGCGCTCGTAGTTCTTCTGCTGATAGTCGTACTCTGCCTTGGCGCCGTCGTAGTTGGCGCGTTGCGAGGCAAGTTCGCTTTGCAGGGTAATCTTGTCCATTTCGGCAATGAGTTCCCCTTTCTTAACGGTGGAGTTGTAGTCCACATAAATCTTATCGATGATGCCGCTTACCTGCGTGCCCACCTCCACTTCGATGACAGGTTCGATGGTACCGGTAGCTGTTACGGAGAGGGCTACGTCTCCGCGCTTTACGGTGGTCATGTCATACGCAATCTTCCGATTCTTTGCGCTGCCGCCCAGTAGCCAATAGCCGATGCCTGCAATGACAACAACGACAATGAGGGCGATGAAAAGCTTCTTCTTGTTCATATTCTGTTATAATTTAATTGTCTCTCCCTGATAGAAATTCAGTAGTTGCTCGTTGAGCACAGCCGTGTACTTGGCTTGCAGCATTTGCTGTTGTGCGCTGAGCAGGTTGTTTTTTTCGGTGAGCAGTTCGACGGTGTTCTTCATGCCCACGTTGAACTGTTCCTGTACCAAGTCATAGCTCTCTTGCGAGCTGCGCAGTTTCTCCACGGCAGCGGCATATTGCTGCTGTGCGCTGTTGGCATCGAGCCACAGGGTTTCGATGGTTCGGTAAAGCGTCTTCTGCTGGTCGGCAAGGTCGAGCTGGCTGGTGAGCAGTTGCAGCTTTGCCTTGTCTACGGCGCTCTTCGTCTGTCTGTTGCTGAAGATGGGAATGCTGACGGTCACTCCCAGCGAGTTGTTCCAGTTCTGCTTGATCTGTTCGCCGAAGCTGAAGTCCTTGCTGTTGATGTTGGATGTACCGATGCCGGCAGTGAGGCTCAGCGTGGGGATGTATCCTCCCCGGGCGATGCGTACCTCAAGGTCGGCGGCATCGACGCTGAGTTTACCCGATTCGATCTCGGGACGGAGTGTGAGGGCGGCACGGTAGACATCTGCCTTGGCAGGCAGCGGCGACAACACATGCTCGTCGCCCAGCGTAGGGATGAAGAGATTCATCTCCATGTCGCCGTCCAGCTCGAGGAGCTGTTTGAGTTGCAGCTTGTAGTCTTGCAGGTTGGATTGGGCGGTGACAAGCTGGTAGCGGTCGTCGCTCACCTGCGATTCCAACTGTGCCACGTCACTGCGGGCAACGCTTCCGGCAGCCAGCAGTTGCTTGGCTCGGTCGCATTCCGCCTGACTCACGGCAAGGGTCGATTCGCTCACCTTCACCGCCTCGGCGGCATAGAGAATCTGTACGTAGAGCTGGGCGATGTTCTCCTCGATGCTGTTGGCGCTCTCGTCAACCGCCAGTTCGGCAATGCGGGTGTTCAGCTGCTGCTGCTTAACGGTGCGGGTGTTTCGTCCGCCGTTGTAGAGCGTCCAGTTGAGGTTCAAACCGTAGCTGCCGTTGTAGGAGGTCTGGGTACTCGAGGTCTGTACATTGCCGTTGTCGTCGACAAATGTCGTTGCCGGGCTGTTGGGGCGGTTGGTCAATCGCTGGCTTACGCTTGCCGACAGGCTGGGGAAGAGATTCGCTTGGGCGGTTTTCACATCAACCGCCGCACTTTGGACGCTGAGGCGGTTGCGTTGCAGAGTGATGTTGTGTGCAATGGCATAATCAATGCACGATTGCAACGTCCATTGCTCGGGCTGTTGTCCGGTCTGCGGCTCGGACTGTTGCGCACTTGCTGCCGATGCAGCACAGGCAAACAGCGCCATCAGTGTCAATCTTTTTACTGTTATCATACCTATTTGTTCTTTATCTGTTTCTACATATACAGGTTTTAGCGCTAACCTTGCAATATAGACAGACCGTTAAACAAATAGTTTAGACGAGAAGAGGTTAAAGAATTTCTTATGCAGTTAAATTTAGTTTAAGTCCGGAGCGCCGCCGCGACTCACTGTTCCGCCTTCTTTTCCTCCTGCGGAATGCGTATGGAGGTGTATAGTTCAAGCACTGCCGCAATCATCATGCAGGCAATCCATTCGTTTCCGTGGGTGAAGAACATCAGCATGCCCGATACCACCAGCAATATCCCACCGGTGATTTGTTGGCGGTGCAGACGCTTGAGCGTGGGGGTCTGCACCTTGAGCGGTGTGTTGAGCTGCGCCAGCGCAACCATGCAGGCGCCTATCATATACAAATAAGGCGATGCTTCCCACCGCGTGATGTAGGACATGGCACCGGCGAGCAGCAATAAGGCTCCGATCACAAAAAGGGCAGAGGTGAGATTCTTCATTTCCGACGGTCTTCTTTAAACAGGTAAATATCTTCGTTGGGACGCTTCATGTAATACTTTTCGCGTGCCACCCGTTCGATGGCTACCGTGTCGACAGCCAGCTCCTTGAGTTGTTCGGTAGCGCGGTTGTATTCGGTACGATACCGTTCGATTTCGCTGTTCAGACCGGCGGCTTCCCGGGCATACTCAAGCCGGCGCACCAGACTGTTGTCGTCCAGAAAGCCGACTATCACCACAAAGGCGACAATGGTAAGCAGGTACTTGCGCCTGCGAACAAACATCCAAAGTGTACGTAACTGCGTCATGGCGACAAAGATACGGTGAAATGCCGAATTATCTGTTTTTTATTTCTACATTTGCGCATCTTAAAAAAGCAACCCTATCGCAAGCATGGACAACTATATCGTATCGGCGCGCAAGTATCGCCCCGCCACATTCGACTCGGTCGTAGGGCAACGCGCCCTGACCACCACGCTCAAAAATGCCATCGCCACCGGAAAGCTGGCACACGCCTATCTCTTCTGCGGACCGAGGGGGGTAGGCAAAACCACCTGCGCCCGCATCTTTGCCAAAACAATCAATTGCCTGAATCCTGCGCCCGACGGCGAAGCATGCAACGCCTGCGAATCGTGCGTGGCATTCAACGAACAGCGCTCGTACAACATCCACGAGCTGGATGCCGCATCCAACAACTCCGTCGACGACATCCGCCAACTGGTAGAGCAGGTGCGCGTCCCGCCGCAGATAGGCAAATACAAGGTCTACATCATCGACGAGGTGCACATGCTCTCGCAAGCTGCCTTCAACGCATTCCTCAAAACACTCGAAGAGCCGCCCCACCACGCCATCTTCATCCTCGCCACCACCGAGAAGCACAAAATCATCCCCACCATCCTGTCGCGCTGCCAGATATACGACTTCAACCGCATCAGCGTCGAAGACACCGTGGCACACCTGGCATACGTTGCCTCCAAGGAAGGCATCACCGCCGAACCCGAAGCGCTGAACGTCATCGCCCTCAAAGCCGACGGAGGCATGCGCGACGCCCTCTCCATCTTCGACCAGGTGGTGAGCTTCACCGGCGGACACATCACCTACAAAGGCACGATAGAGAACCTGAATGTGCTGGACTACGAGTACTACTTCCGGCTGACCGACCAGCTGCTCAACAACCGCATCGGCGATGCCCTGCTGCTGCTGAACGACGTGCTGAACCACGGCTTCGACGCCGGACACTTCATCACCGGACTGGCATCGCACTTCCGCGACCTGCTGGTGAGCAAAGACCCTGCCACCCTGCCCCTGCTCGAGGTGGGAGCAAGCATCCGCCAACGCTATCAGGCACAGGCACAGCAATGTCCGGTACCGTTCCTGTACAAAGCCATCAAGCTGTGTAACGACTGCGACCTGAACTACCGCACCAGCAAGAACAAACGACTGCTGGTGGACCTCACCCTCATACAAACCGGACAGCTCACCGCCGAGGGGGCCGCCGTCGCGGGGGGGCGTAGCCCTCAGCAACCATAAAAACCCCGCTTCACCGCTGCCAGCAAGGATGTCCCGCCGCAGCAAGCAACGACCGCACCGCCGCAGCCCGTTGCCCCGACAACTGCCGCTCCGCAACAAGCCCCCCCTCCTCCCCTGCCCCCCTCCCTGCAATCC
>JAISGR010000066.1 GCA_031262995.1 Prevotellaceae bacterium
ACCGTCGATACCAACGTGCCCATCGGCGAGAGCATCCAGCTGTTCAACGCCCTGAAGATACTGGGCAAGACCGTCGAGTTCATCGAGGTAAACGGCGAGAATCACCACGTGTCCGACTACGACAAACGCATCCGGTGGCACAACACCATGTTGGCATGGTTTGCCCGCTGGTTACAGGACAGCCCCGAGTGGTGGAATGAGCTATATCCCGAACGACACCTGTAAGCAGCACATCCCTGTATTCTAAATGAGGAGCGAAGCATCGAACCGTCCATCCCCCAACGGCAAGGCATTGTTGCCGTTGGGGGTATTTCTTCTCACCTACCTGGTGGTCTCTGTCGTCGCGCGTGATTTCTACAAGATGCCCATCACGGTGGCTTTCCTGCTGGCTTCGGCAGTGGCAATCGCCATCTCCAAGGGAGGCAGTCTGAATCATCGCATCGAGCAGTTCTGTCAAGGACTTGCCAACACGAACATCATGCTGATGGTGCTCATCTTTGTGCTGGCAGGCGCCTTTGCGCAGACCGCCAAGTCGATGGGTGCCATCGATGCAACGGTCAACCTCACCCTTTCCGTGTTGCCGGCAAACCTGCTGGCGCCCGGCATCTTCCTGGCTGCCTGTTTCATCTCACTGGCAGTAGGCACTTCGGTAGGAACGATTGTCGCCTTGACACCGGTGGCAGTCGGCATCGCCACCCGGTCGGGCATTGCCGAAGCCATGATGATAGGCATCGTGGTGAGCGGCGCCATGTTTGGCGATAACCTGTCGTTCGTGTCCGACACCACCATTGTGGCAACACGCACACAAGGATGCGCCATGTCCGATAAGTTCAAGGTGAATCTGCGCATTGCCTTGCCGGTGGCTGTGCTGACGGCACTCATCTATACGCTGGTGGGCTATGGCGATGCCGCAGCTCACGAAGTAGCCCGTGTGGAGTGGGGCAAGGTGTTCCCCTATCTGCTGGTGCTGCTGGCTGCCGTTCTGGGCATGAATGTGATGTTGGTGCTCTTCCTCGGCATCGGGCTGTCGGGCGGTGTGGGGTTGCTCACCGGCAGCTTCGACGTGTGGCAATGGACAGATGCGATGGGAAGCGGTATCCTCGGCATGGGCGAGCTGATTATTGTGACCCTGCTTGCCGGCGGCATGTTGGAGATGATTCGTTATAACGGCGGTATCGAATGGATTATCAAGAAGCTCACCACGCACATCCGTTCCCCCAAAGGTGCCGAAGCCGGCATTGCCGGATTGGTGAGCTTTGCCGACCTGTGCACAGCTAATAACACCATCGCCCTGATCATGACCGGTCCCATCGCCAAAGACATTGCCACCAAGTATGGCATCGACCCGCGGCGAAGCGCCAGCCTGATGGACATCTTCTCCTGTGTGATGCAAGGCATCATCCCCTACGGCGCCCAACTGCTGATGGCTGCCGGACTGGGCGGCACATCGCCCATCGACATCATGCAATACCTGTACTACCCCTATCTGCTGGGTGTGGCAGCCCTGCTGGCTATCCGGACGGGCTATCCGCGCAAGTATGCACGGAGCAAGCACCGACACGCTTCTGTATAGCGATGAAATGAATTGATTTCAAATCAACTCATTTCAAATTAATTCATTTCATCGCTTGTCTTTTATTACTATTCCGTACATTTGCCGGCAAATCAACCACCATAGCAATCATGAATACTCCTTTTGTGTACGGACGAATAGCCGAGAAAGAGAACTTCACCGACAGGGAACAAGAGCAGGAACAGCTGTTTCAAAGTTTGTCGGGCAGTGTGAATACCGTGATAATCTCTCCCCGTCGATGGGGCAAGACATCACTGGTAAATAAGGTTGCGCAGCGACTGGTAACAGACAAATCCGTACGCATTTGTCAGGTAGATATTTTCAATTGCCGCACAGAAGAGCAGTTCTACCGAGCGTATGCAGCTGCCATACTGAAAGCCAACGCGACGGTTTGGGAAGATTTCATCACCTCTGCCCGAAAGTACTTAGGGCGATTGTTACCATCGGTTACATTGGTGGATATGATACAAACTTATGAACTCTCATTCGGGCTGGAATTTAAAAACAACGAGATGAGTTATGATGAGATATTAGACCTGCCGCAAACGATCTGCAAGGATGCCGGCAGGCGAATGGTTGTCTGCATTGACGAGTTTCAGAATATCAACGAGTATGACGAGACCTTAGCCTTCCAGCGGAAACTGCGTTCGCACTGGCAGCTGCATACGGATGTGTGCTACTGTCTCTACGGCAGCAAGCGGCACATGTTGCTCGACATCTTCAACAATTACAGCATGCCGTTTTATAAGTTTGGCAATATCATGTTTCTGCAAAAGATAGAACGCACAGAATGGGTGAAGTTTATCCGTCGGCGGTTTGCCGATACCGGGAAAAAGATTTCGGACGAGCTGAGCGGTATCATTGCCGACCGCATGAAGAATCATCCTTATTATACCCAGCAACTCAGTCAGCAAGTCTGGCTTCGTACCGCGTCGGAAGTGACGGAAGAGATTGTCGATGATGCTTTCCGAAGCCTTATCGGTCAGTTGAGTCTCCTCTTTTCCAATCTCATTGATTCCCTGACATCCCGACAAATCCGCTTCTTGCAGGCAGTAGCCGACGGAGTGACCAATTTCTCCTCCCGCGATGTGCTCATGCACTATCAGCTGGGCACCTCTGCCAATATCAAGAACCTGAAGAAAGCGGCTATAGAGAAAGATTTGATAGATATACTGCCCGGTCAGCACATCGAACTGCAAGACCCTGCATTCGAATATTGGCTGACAAGGGTGTATGCCGGGAAGCATTGACAACAGAAGCGCTTTTTACAGCTTCGTCTCCCCTTCGATATAATTTTCAAGAAAGAGGTTTACCCCGTCGAATACGGCGTAGGAGAAGTGGGTAATCCAGTCGCCCAGTATCAGGATGCGGGCGGTGCTGCTGAGCATCAGGTCGAGTTCGATGTGGCGGTGTCCGTAGATGAAGAAGTTGATGCCGGGGTGCACCTTGAGATACTCCTTGGTGTAGCGCACCAGGGGTTCGTTCGTTTCGCCCATGTAGTCGGGTTCCTTGCCGTTGATGCGTTTCTGCCGGCTGTGCTTTGCCCAGTTCAGCCCCATCTCCATGCTCCAGCGGGGATGCAGGGCGGCGAAGAGGCGTTGCAGGGTGTGGCTGTGGAACATTGAGCGCAGCAGCTTGAAGTTCCGGTTGGGGTCGCCCAGTCCGTCGCCGTGCGCCAGGTAGAACTCTTTGCCGAACAGCTCGATGGCGATGGGGGCATGGTGCATGATCATGCCGCATTCGGTGGTGAAGTAATCGTTGCACCAGATGTCATGATTGCCGGTGAAGTAGTGCACCTCCACGCCGCGGTCGGTCAGTTCGGATACCTTGCCCAGGAAGCGGGTGTATCCTTTGGGTACCACGGTACGAAACTCGTACCAGAAGTCGAACATGTCGCCCAGCAGGTAGACTGCCGATGCCTTGTTCTTGATGCTGTCCAGAAAGTTGACCAACCTGCGCTCCTGTGTGCGTCCGTGCTCGATGGCGCGCGACCCGAGGTGGGCATCCGAGAGGAAATATACCGGTTTTATCATGTTACATAAATCCTAATTCAAGTTTGGCTTCTTCGCTCATCATATCCTTGTCCCACTCCGGCTCGAAGACCAGGTTGATGGTGGCGGCACGGATACCTTCGATAGATTCTATCCGCTGGCGTACATCCTCCATGATGAAGTCGGCAGCCGGACAGTTGGGGGCGGTCAGGGTCATGTCGATGGCAACCTCGCCGTTGTCGGCAAGGTCTATCTTGTAGATCAGCCCCAGGTCGTACACGTTGACCGGTATCTCCGGGTCGTACACGGTTTTGAGCATTTCGATGATCTTTTCTTCTGTTTCCAATTTATTCATATCCTGATAACGTGCTGATTAGGGGTGGCAAAACTATGTAAAATATTCTATCCGGCAAAAGAGAATCACAATAATCCTTCGTCGGCGAAGCTGTAATAGCTCCCTCCGGCAATGATGACATGGTCGACCAGCCGGATATTCATGATGCGGGCGGCTTGCTGCACCAGCTGTGTGAGCCGGCGGTCTTCGTTGCCCGGGTGGGGGTTGCCGGAAGGGTGATTGTGTATCAGCGCTATCTGTGTGGCGTATTGCAGCAGTGCTTCGCGCAGAACGATGCGCACATCGGCGGGTGCGTGGTCGATGCCTCCGCTGCCGATGCGTACCTTGTTGATGACGTGTGAGGCTTGGTTGAGCAGCAGCACCCAGAACTCCTCGTTCGAGAGGTCGCACAGCATGGGCTGGAACAGCTCGTAAATCTCGCGCGGAGCGGCAACCACCTCCGGGTCGGGCTGCTCCTGCTGTCTCCGTCGCTTGCCCAACTCGAGGGCAGCCATCACGGTGAGGCTCTTGGCAGGTCCCATGCCTTTGAAACGGGCATAGTCGCGCACACCCCATTTGCCTAATCGGTTCAGGTCGTTGTTGCAGGCAGCGAGCACGCGTTGCATCAACGCCACGGCGCTCTCTTCGGTGTTGCCCGAGCCTATCAGGATAGCCAGCAGCTCGGCGTCGCTCAGCGTCCGGGCACCGTGCCGCATCATCTTCTCGCGGGGGCGGTCTTCGACTGCCCATTGGTTGATTGTCAGTTTGTCCATATCAGTAGAATTTCTTTCGGAAGGCATCAAATTCACCCTTGCCCAGCACGCACCGCCGCCACCAGGCGTAGAGGAAGCCGGCGCCGTAGCCCGTCAGCTGTACGAATGCTGCCACCACTGCACAGGCACCTACCCGCACGCTGCGGTTGCGAAAGGCGGCGTCGCCCAGCGTGAGCAGGGCATAGAGCAGGAGGGGTAGCAGGCTGTAGCCGCAGAAGGGTATGCCGACCAGCAGCGCCGCCACTCCCAGCGTGAAGAGCGCCGGCAGCAGGTGCACCGCCTTGAGCGAATCGGGGTATTTCTTGTAGAGGTTGATGCGTGCAATCCCCGAGTTGTACACCTGCTTGAAGAACTTGCCGAAGCCGGTGCGCCGCTTGTGATACACCCACGCATCAGGGAAGAGGCGGCAGCGGTAGCCCCCCTTGAAGAGGCGGATGCTCAGGTCGATGTCTTCGCCGAAGCGCATGTCGGCAAAGCCGCCCAGTGCGCGGTACACCTCCCGTCGGATGCCCATGTTGAAGCTGCGCGGATAGAACTTGTCCATCTGCTTCTTGCCTCCGCGGATGCCGCCGGTGGTGAAGAACGAGGTCATGGAGTAATTGATGGCTTTCTGTATGGTTGTAAACGAGGGGTGTGCGCGGTCGGGACCGCCGAACGCATCGGCAGGTGCGGCTTGCAGCTCCCGTTCCACGGCATCCAGGTAGCCGGGCGGCACCATGCAGTCCGAGTCGAGAATCAGCAGATAGTCGCCCTGTGCCCGTTCCGCGCCGTAGTTGCGTGTGCTGCCGGGACCGGAGTTGGGCTTGGTGAAGTAGCGCACAGGCAGCTTGTCGCCGTAGCGGGCGACCACCTCGCCGCACGGCACGGTCGACCCGTCTTCGATCACCAGTACCTCGAAGTCGGTGAAGCGTAGTCGGGTCAGGCTCTCCAAGAGTTCATCCACCTCGTCGGGGCGGTTGTACACGGGAATGATGAAAGAGAACGGGGGATGGTTCATGTTCTTTGTTTGAATTTGCCGCAAAGGTATCAACTTTTTCGGGCGCTCCGCCATCGACAGGTGCAAAAGCACAGCGAATAGGTTGGCGTTACACCCACAGCAGGTCGCGCATCACGGCGTCCGACAGGAAGATGCCTTCGCGGGTCAGTGAGAGGATGCCGTTGCGCAGTTGCAGGCGGTTTGTTTGCAGGTAGGGTTCGGCTTGTTGCAGGCAGTAGCGTTGCAGCCGGTCGCCGTAGTCTGCAGCCAGCCGGTCGACGGAGAGACCGGCGCGGGTGCGCAGTCGGGTGATGATGGTTTCGTTGTAGCGGGTGGTAAGGTCGAGCGTCTCGGTCTGGTCGTAGGGGATGCCTTGCCGGACGGAACGGGTATAGCTGTCGACGGAGGCAATGTTCCAGCGGCGCGACACGCCGTCGAAGGAGTGCGCCGCCGCGCCGCAGCCCAGGTAGGGAATGCCTTCCCAGTAAGCGGAGTTGTGGCGGGAGTGGCAGCCGGGGAGGCTGAAGTTGGATATCTCGTACTGCTCGTAACCGGCAGCCGCCAGGGCATCCGTCAACATAGTGAAGAAGTGCAGGCTGCGCTCCTCGTCCACGGCACTGATCTGCTGCCGGCGGAGCATCTTGTACAGTGTCGTACCCGTTTCGTAGGTGAGGTGGTAGGCGGAGATGTGCTCCACCCCGAGGGCGACGGCTTGTTGCAGGTCGGCTGCCCACTGCGCATCGGTCTCGCCGGGCAAGCCGTACATCAGGTCGATGCTGATGTGTGCGAAGCCTGCCTGCCGGCTGCGCTCCACCGCCTCGCGGGCTTCGGCAGCGGTATGTCGGCGGTTCAACAGTTGCAGGGTGGGGTCGTGGAAGGTCTGTATGCCGATGCTGAGGCGATTGACGGGGAGGCTGTGCAGCATGGCAAGGTAGTCGGCGGTCAGGTCGTCGGGGTTGGCTTCCATCGTTATCTCTTCGGCTTGGGAGAGGTCGTACACCTGTGCGAGGGTGTCGAAGAGGCGACAGAGTTGCAGCTCGGTGAGTTGCGACGGGGTACCGCCACCCAGATAGACGGTGCGTACCGGCTCGCCGCGCAGGTATGCCTTGCGCTCGGTCAGCTCCCTGCACAAGGCATCCGTATAGATGTCCTTCCCTGCCCAATGGGTGGAGGAGAAGAAATCACAGTAGGTACAGCGGGTCTTGCAAAAGGGGATATGTAGGTAGATGCCTGCCATTATGCAGCCTTTCGTGCTTTGCTCCGCTCGCGCATCACCTCTACCACGGCAGGCAGCACGGAGATAACGATGATGGCGATGGCAATCAGTCCGAAGTGTTTCTGCACAAACTCCATGTTACCGAAGAAGTAGCCCACGTAGCAGAAGATGGCAACCCAGGCAGCGCCGCCCACCACGTTGTAGGAGAGGAAGTAGCCGTAGTGCATCTTGCCCATGCCGCCCACGAACGGGGCAAAGGTGCGCACGATGGGTACGAAGCGCGCCAGGATGATGGTCTTGCCGCCGTACTTCTCGTAGAAGGCGTGCGTCTTCTCCAGATAGCTCTGCTTGAAGATGCGCGAGTTGGGATTGCCGAAGAGCTTTCGACCGAAGAAGTGCCCTATCTCGTAGTTGCACGTGTCGCCTATCACGGCTGCGGCAAAGAGCACCAGCGCGAGGATGTTCACCTCGATGGAGGTGTCGGGACGCGCGGCAATGGCGCCCGCGGCAAATATCAGCGAATCGCCCGGCAGGAAGGGAGTCACCACCAGCCCGGTCTCGCAAAAGATAATGAGAAACAGGATGGCATACGTCCACAGGTGGTACGTGTTGACAATCTCTACGAGATGGTCGTCGATGTGCAGAATGAAGTCGATGATAAATTCCATAATGTGTGAGGATGATTCTTTATGAGCGGCGGCAAAGGTAGTGCCGAAAGCGGATTGGGGCGAAGTGAACGGAGACAGATTTATGTTACATTAACGTAACGTGCTGGCACTTTGCCCGATAGGGCGTTGGCAAAGAAGCAAAACGTGCGTTCGACATAAGCCGCGGACAGAAGAAAAGCTACGCCACTGCTGTATCACTGCTTTGATAGGACTATATCACGGAGCTTGATAAGACTTTAACGACATGAATTATTCTGACAATATCTGAAGGATAACAGGGCGTTGACAGGAGTAGGCACAGTAAGGTCGTATACTTTACCATGTACAGTCGTATACCTTACCACGTACAGTCGTATACTTTACCGCGTTCAGTCGTATACTTTACTTCACCCCCTCCTGAAGGTATTGTAGGGCATCTCCATGAACAACGAGGACTTGCTACAGGAAGATTCGGAAAAAGATGAACAGTCTGTGGTATCCGCAATCGGTGACGGCACATTTACGCTACGGAAGGGGGACATCGGCATTACCCTTATCTTACGTCGAACCCATATCTTACATCGAACCCACGTTAGCTATCACGCGCAGGCAGTGCCTTCGGGCAACAGGAGCAGTGCCTTCAGACAAAAAGAAAGCTTTCTTTTTGTTGTATAATAAAAAGCACTACCTTTGCCACAAGCAAGTAGCTTGATAAATTATGCAACTATTAAGCAAGTGCCATTTATTATCAAAACATACATCCTTCATGAAACGATTCGTTCCTATTCTCTGTCTTGCTTGCCTGCCGTTGTCCGTGATGGCGCAAGAAGACCGCTACGGACAGCTCACCAATCCCAAGCTGCTGGGACAGAACAGAGAGCCTGCCCGTGCCACTTTCACTTCGTACATCAGCGAAGAAGATGCCATTGCCGACGACCGGAAGACCGGCACTTTCCGTCTCTCGCTCAACGGGAAATGGAAGTTCAACTACGTGGAGAACATCGCCGACCGCCCCACCACCTACATGAACGAGCGGTTCGACGACAAGAAGTGGTCTGAGATCAACGTGCCCGGCAATTGGGAGGTGCAGGGTTTCGGCACCCCCATATACACCAACATCAACTGGTCGTTTGTCTCGCCCGGTTATCCGCCGCACCTGGACAAACCCGATCCCCCCTTCGTACCGGTAGCGTGGAACCCCACCGGCACCTACCGCCGTGAGTTCAACCTGCCTGCCGACTGGGAAGGCAAGGAGGTGTTCCTCAGCGCCGACGGCGTGCGCGGCGCCGCCTACTACTACCTCAACGGCAAGTATATCGGCATGAACAAGCCCTCGAAGATGCCCACCCGCTTCGATGTGACCAGCGCCGTGCGCCGCGGTAACAACATCATCGCCATACAGGTGCACCGCTTCTCGGATGCCAACTACCTGGAAGACCAGGACTTCTGGCGGCTGAGCGGCATCGAACGCGACATCTACCTCTACGCCACCCCGCAGATTCACATCGCCGACTTCAAGGTGGAGACGCTGCTGGGCAACAATTACAAGGACGGCATCTTCCGCCTGAACGTGAAGCTTGCCAACGAGGGCGACGTGACAACACCCTACTCGGTAAGCTACCGGCTGCTCGACGACAAGGGCGACCAGATTGCACAGTCGTCGCCCCGCGGCGTGGATGCCACACGGGAGCAGGTGGAGTTCGACCAGAAGACCCTCTCGGCAGTGAAGCCGTGGACGGCAGAGACACCTTATTTATATACGCTCGTCATCAGCCTGAAGAAGACCAACGGCGAAGTCATCGAAGCCGTCTCCTGCAAGGTAGGCTTCCGCAGCGTAGAGATCAGAAACGGACAGCTCCTGGTGAACGGCGTGCCCATCCTCGTCAAGGGTGTCAACCTGCACGAACACAACGAATACACCGGACACTACGTGCCCGAAGAGCTGATGATGAAGGACTTCGAACTGTGGAAGAAGTACAACGTCAACACCGTGCGCACCAGTCACTATCCGCAACAGGAACGCTTCTACGAGCTGTGCGACAAG
Organism: Prevotellaceae bacterium; assembly: GCA_031262995.1. Lineage (GTDB taxonomy): Bacteria > Bacteroidota > Bacteroidia > Bacteroidales > Bacteroidaceae > Bacteroides. The sequence goes on from JAISGR010000066.1 coordinate 9,555, forward strand.
TACGGCATCTACGTCATCGACGAAGCCAACATCGAGAGCCACGGCATGGGTTACGACCTGCGCGTAGGCGGTACGCTGGGCAACAATCCGCTCTTCACCCAGGCACACGAAGAGCGTACGACGAGCATGTACGAACGCGACAAGAATCATCCCTCGGTCATCATCTGGTCGCTGGGCAACGAAGCGGGCAACGGACTCAACTTCTACATCACCTACAACACCCTGCGACTGCTCGATTCCACCCGCCCCATTCAGTACGAACGTGCCGGATTGGAGTGGAACACCGACATCTACTGCCCCATGTACATGTCGCCGCAAAGCATTGAGAAGTATGCACAGAACCAGGACATGACCCGCCCGCTCATCCTCTGCGAATATGCACACGCCATGGGCAACAGCTTAGGCAACTTCCAGGACTACTGGGACATCATAGAGAAATATCCCACCCTGCAAGGCGGCTGTATCTGGGACTGGGTAGACCAGGGACTGGCTACAACGGCGCCCGATAAACGCAAGTACTGGAGCTACGGCGGCGACTACGGTCCGGTGGGCACCCCGTCGGACGGCGACTTCTGCATCAACGGCGTGGTTTACCCCGACCGCAGCGTGAAACCTGCCACGGAAGAGATGGGCAAGGTGTATCAGAACATCAAGTTCGTCGACTTCGACCCGCAGACGCAGACCGTCAAGGTGCGCAACGGCTTCTCGTTCACCTCGCTGGATAAATATGACTTCTACTACATAGTGCGTCAGGCAGGCAAGCAGATACACAAGGCTGCGCTGGAGAACATCAACGCCAAGCCGGGTGAGACATCGACCACCGGCTTCCTGAACGGCATCCCCAAGGTGCAACCGCGGACGGGAGATGTGCAGGTAGAGTTCTACGCCGCCATACGCGATGCCGAGCCGTTCCTGAAAGCGGGTACGGTGATTGCGCGCGAACAGGTGACGGTCTTCCCCTACGCCAAACAGGAGGCACTGTCGAAGGATGCCGCCGGCATTGCCGAAACCAACACGCAAGTCATCCTGAGCGGAACGAACTTCAAGGCGGTGTTCAGCAAGCAGACCGGCATGATCACCTCGTATATCTACCAGAAGGAGGAATTTATCAGCAACGAACAGGGACCGCGCCCCTTCTTCTGGCGTGCACCCACCGACAATGACTACGGCGCCCGGCTGGGCATCCGCCTGAAACCGTGGCGCGAAGCCTCGTACGCACCGCTCAAGCCGACCTCTTTTGCCGTGTCGAAAGCGGAAGGAGCGGCAATGGTGAAGGTGACCTACACCTACCCGCAGACCAATGCCACGTGGAGCATCACCTACAAGGTGTACAACGACGGCGTGATCAAGGTAGACAATCACTTTGTGCCCGAAGAGCAGACCAACATGCCCTTTATCCCCCGCATCGGTCTGCGCATGCAGCTGTCGAACGAGCTGACCGAGCTGGTCTACTACGGGCGCGGACCCGAGGAGAACTATTGCGACCGTTACACCTCGCAGTTCTTCGGCGAATATACCCGCCCGATCAAGGAGATGTACGAACCCTATATCCGCCCGCAGGAGAACGAGCACCGCACCGGTATCACGTGGTGCGCCCTCACACACAACAAGCGGAAAGGCGGGTTGCTCTTCGTTGCCGACAAAACGTTCGAGATGAATGTATCCAACTATCCGTTAGAGACCTTCGACAATGGCGATGCCATCGACAACGGACAGCCGCGCACCGACCAAACCCTACACCGGCACCTCACCGACCCCGTAGCCGAACCGATGGTAGACCTCTTTATCGACTACCGCATGACCGGCGTGGGAGGCGACAATGCCTGGGGTGCGCTGCCGCACGAACAGTATCGCAACCTCACCGGCAAGCAACATGCCGTGAAGTACGGATTTACCCTTGTGCCGTTCGATAAGAAGACCGACTTCAAGGGATTGGTTAAGCAGTATTGATTAAGCAGTATTGATAAATGGATAAAAAGAGAGTGGAGGTGTGGCGAACCATCGCCAACACCTCCACGACTCCCGAGTATGTTCATGTAACCAAAATCCATGAAAACGTCAAATAGGTCGATTCGCATCGAATGAATAAAAAAAAGAAATCTAACAAATAACTGTGTAAGCTCCCCGATTCACATCGGCACTTACGATTAATCAAACAAAGCCTACACAAACAATACTCGAAAAGGAAAATACACAAATTACCTATTGATATATAAAAAGCAGAATATAGCCTAAGTCGTGATATTCAACGGTAAGTAGCTTGTAAAGTCGTACGAATACGCCGTTTAAGACCGTGCAAGTATAGGATATTTCAGCCAACCGACCAAATCATCCTGCTGTTAAAACGCTTTTTTAACACTTATGCCCGTCAACGCCCCCCATCCCTGGCAAGCGTAAAGACAAACTCCAGCCCTCCGCCGTGTCTGTTCTTGGCAGAGATGGTGCCTCCGTGAATGAGAACGGCATTCTTGACAATTGCCAGTCCCAGTCCGGTGCCGCCCAGCTTGCGCGAGCGTCCTTTGTCTACGCGATAGAAGCGTTCGAAGAGGCGGTTGAGGTGTTCGGGAGGTACGCCCACTCCGCTGTCGGCAAAGCTGATGTAATAGAAGTGCTCATCCTCGCGGAAGCAGCGGATGGTGATGCTGATGCCCGTCCCTGCGTAGGCAATGGCGTTGTCGGTCAGGTTGCGGAAGATGGAGTAGAGCAGTGAGTAGTTGCCGCGCACCCCCATGTCGGGCTTCAGTTCGTTGTTTACCGTGATGTGCTTCTCTTCCAGCTCGCGTGCCACCTCGTTCAGGATGGATGTCACGATGCCATTCAGCTCCATCGGCTCCATCTCGACCATTTCGGATGCCTCGTCCATGCGTGTGAGCACGGAGATGTCGCGCAGCAGGCGGCTCAGGCGGTTGCTTTGTGCATAGCACCGTTCCAGAAAGAGCTTCTGTTGCCGACTGTCGATGCGGTTGTTGCTGACGAGCGTTTCCAGATAGCCCTGTATGCTGCTGACGGGAGTCTTCAGCTCGTGTGCAATGTTCTGTGTGAGCTGGCGTTTGAGCCGGTTCTGCTCCTCCTCCTGCGTGACATCGTTGATGGTTATCTCGAAGCTCATGTCCTGAAAGACGATGCACTCCACCACGAAAGCCCGCCCGTTCTTGTGCACGTCGATGCTCTTCCGTCCCTCCATCACGGCGTGGTTGATGAAGTCCACAATCTCCTCCAGCTCCCCGATGCCGAAGATCTCCTCGGTTGCCGACAGGTTGGTGTCCGACAGCAGGTTGGCATAGCTCGTGAAGAGGTTGTTGACCAGAATCTCCTTCTTTTCCTTGGTGAAGACACCCAGTCCCTCCCGCGACGATTGCAGGTGCATAATCAGCTTCTCGCGTTCGATGTAGAGTGCCTCTTTGGTTTCGCGCAGCCTCGAATAGATGCGTACGATGTGTTGGGAGATGGCGCCCAGCTCGTTGTTGGGGAACGACACGGGCGAGGTGTCGACCATCCCGTCGCGGTCGGCAGACATGGCAAAGTCGCGCAGGCGGTTGACTGCCGTTCCCAGTCGGTGGGTGTATTGATAGAAGAGGATGATGAGCAGCAGCGACACCGCCAGCGTGAACCACACATAGTGCATGTCGGCAGCCAGGTGCTTCATCAGGTCTATGGTGTAGGGGAGTGCCGAGCGGATGATGAGGTCGTCATACCGGGTGGCAGCATAGAAGTAGGTGGTTCCCGTGGTTTCGGAGACGCGGCGCACGTCGTAGCCGTTGCCCTCCTCAAGCGCCTGCCGCACCTCGGGACGGCTGAGATGGTTGCCCCAGTGCAGCTGCTCCATGGTGTCGTACAGCACCCCGCCCTTCCGGTTGATGAGGGTGATGCGCAGCCCTTCCGCGGCGTGACGCTGCTGATAGCTGTGCAACGTTTCGGTGTAGAGCGTGTCGGGCGTATGGGTGAGCAGCAGGTGTATATCCTCGTTGTAGCCTTGCAGTTGCAGGTTCATCAGCTCCTCCTTGTACGCCTTCTCGCGGTGATACTGATAGAGCATCACGCTGCCGGCGAAGAGCAGGTAGAGCGACAGCACCGACAGGAACAGTTTGAGGCTAAACGACAGAAACCTCGTCCGAGTCTCCAGCTTCGAAGGCGTAGCCATATCCCAAGCGTGTAACGATACATTTACCATACTCACCCAGCTTCTTGCGCAAGCGGGTTATATTCACATCCACCGTCCGTCCGAGCACATACACATCGTCCGGCCATACGCTCTCCAGCAGCTCCTCGCGGGTAAAGACGCGGCTCTGGTGCTGTATGAGCAGCAGCAGAATCTCCGTCTCCTTGCGGGTAAGCCCCAGCGGGCGGTTGTCGATGGTGACCTTCTTTTGTTGGAGGTCGATGTTCATGGCGCGATACCGGATGCACTTGGAGACGGGCGTCTCCTGCCGCTTCGGCGCCACCCGTCCCAGCACGGCACGAACGCGGGCGATGACCTCGCGCAGGGAGAAGGGTTTGGACACATAGTCGTCGGCGCCCAGGGAGAAGCCGGTCAGCACGTCGTTCTCGGTATCTTTGGCTGTCAGGAAGATAATGGGAATATCGGCGCTCTTCTTCTCCTTCTTGAGCATCCGCGCCAGCTTGAAGCCCGATATCTCGCCCATCATCACATCCAGCAACAACAGGTCGTAGGAGGAGATTGGCTTGCCCAGCGCCTCCTCGGCAGAGTGGGCGGTATCTACCGTGTAGCCTTCGCTTTCGAGGTTGAACTGCAATATCTCGCAAATGTCCTCCTCGTCGTCTACCACTAAAATGCGATACTTGTTCATCATTCGTTGCTGTTAAAAGGTTTATTCCGGCGGCAAAGATACAACAGGAATATTACATAACGGTAACAGGTTGATTACAAAACCGTGACAATCCGTGCGGGCGGTTACTGCGCACCGTGCGGACGGCTACCGTGCGCCGTGCGTTGCGTCGGGTGCGGAAAGGGGCGTTGCATCGGGTGCGGGAAGGGGGGTTGCGGCGGCGGCATAGAGGTTGTAGCCGCCTTGCAGGTTGCGCACGTCGGTATAGCCGTGTCCCATCAGGATGCGTTGCGCCACGTACCCCCGCAAGCCGACGGCGCAGAACAGCACCACCGGTCTGTCGGCAGGTACCTCGTCTAAGCGTCGGCGCAGCTCGTCGAGCGGGATGTTGACGGCGCCCGGTATGGTTCCGGCGGCAAACTCCGCGGGGGTGCGGGTATCGATCAGCGTCACGTTACCGGCTTCGGTCGGCAGTTCGCGCCAGCTGATGACGGGCATGGTGCCGTCGATGATGTTCGACGCCACATAGCCGGCAATGGCAATCGGGTCTTTGGCAGACGAGTAGGGGGGTGCGTAGGCATGTTCGGTCTCCATGAGGTCGTACACCGTTCCGCCGTGCTTGATGAGCATGGCTATCTGGTCGATGCGTTTGTCCACGCCGTCGTACCCGATGCACTGGGCGCCGTACAGCTTGCCGTTCTCGGGGTGGAAGGTGAGCTTCAGGGTGAGCGGCAGGCTGTCGGGGTAGTAACCGGCGTGCGAGCTGCCCGCGGTGACGGAACTCCGGTAGGGCATGCCCAGCTGCTTGAGCCGTTTGGCAGGCAGTCCGGTGGCGGCGACGGTCATGTCGAACACCTTGGCGATGGAGGTGCCGATGGCGCCCTCGTAGGTCTCGCGGTTGCCCAGCGCCATGTTGTCGGCAACGATGCGTCCCTGTCGGTTGGCTGGGTTGGCAAGGTAGTTGAGCCACGGCTTTCCGGTGAGGGGATGCGGGTACTCGATGGCATCGCCCACCGCGTAGATGTCGGGTTGGGAGGTCATCAGGTGCTTGTCCACCCGGATGCCGCCGGTCTCGCCCAGCGCCAAGCCGCCCTCTTTTGCCAGTGCGGTAGCCGGGCGCACGCCGATGGAGAGCAGCACCAGGTCGGCAGGGAGGCTCTTCCCGCTCTTCAGTTGCACCCGGAGCGCCTGCCCGGCACGTTCGAAGCCGACAACGCTCTCTTCCAGGTAGAGCGCGACCCCTTTGCGCAGCAGGTAGCGGTGCACCGGCGCAGCCATGGAGTAGTCGACAGGCGCCATGACCTGATTGGCAAGCTCCACCACTGCCACTGCCACACCGGCATGGTGCAGGTTCTCTGCCATCTCCAGCCCGATAAACCCGCCGCCCACCACCACCGCCTGCCCCACGGCATGTTCGGTGAGGTACGCCTTGATGCGGTGGGTGTCGTCGACGGTGCGCAGGGTGAAGATGCCTTCGTGGTCGATGCCCTTCAGTGGCGGACGCACGGGAACGGAGCCGGGCGAGAGCAGCAGCTTGTCGTACGTCTCCTCGTACAACTGTCCGTCTGACTGCCGCACGGTGACCGCCTTCCGTTCGGGGTGCAGGGCGACGGCTTCGTGCCGCACGCGCACATCCACCCGGAAGCGTGTGCCGAACGATTCGGGCGTTTGCAGCAGCAGGCGGTCGCCCTCGCCAATCACACCGCCTATATAATAAGGTAGTCCGCAGTTGGCATACGAGATGTATGCCCCTTTCTCCAGCAATACAATTTCGGCGTGCTCGTCTATCCGCCGCAAGCGGGCGGCTGCTGTGGCGCCGCCGGCTACTCCGCCGACTATTACATGTTTCATCTTTGCCAATGGGGGTTAATGGTTGATACGGGTTGGATTGTCGCGGCAAATGTAGGAATATTTCCCCCTATCTCTTTGTCAATTAGAATATTCTCCCTTCCTTTGCGCACTATTTACAATAAAACGTCAATTAAAGTACAAGAGAATGGTGTGTATGTATCGCAAAATAGGCGCCCGGATGTTT